>DAINCT010000212.1:0-6779 GCA_036732245.1 Chloroflexota bacterium
GTGTTGTACAAGCATTACGGGTACTACATCTCGCAGGATATGGTCTATCTGCGCTATGCGATCACGTACCTGCTCGTGATCATGCCCTCTGCCGCCCTGGTGTGGCTCCTGTGGCTGTTTTTGGCGCGCATTAGCGGCCGGGAGGGGTGGTCACTCCTCCTGGCGGGGGTCTATGCGCTCGGTACTATTGCATACGTCTATTCCACCTGGTTCTTCAGTCATCAGGTCGCGGCCGTACTGCTCTTCTCCTCGTTCCTGCTCGTGTTCCTGCACCTGCGGCATAAACCATTAGATCGACGTGCAGCGCTGTTTACCGCCGTGGCGGGCCTATTGGCCGGTCTCTCGATCATCAGTGAATATCCGACGTTCGTGATTGCCGGGTGTATCGGCGTCTACCTGCTGGTCGTGGCACGCGACAAGCTTCGATCCGCCGCGGTCTTCGTGGGAGCAATGGTGCCAATGGCCGCGCTCGCAGTGATATACAATCTGCTGGCCTTCGGGAAACCGTTTGCGACCGGCTACAATTACGTCAATTCCGCCTGGTATCACAGCCATACAAAGGGATGGATCTTTGGTCTCTCCGATCCGTCCTCGTACGGTGTGCAGGCTCCCTCGCTATACTCGCTCTGGCAGATAACGTTCGGCACGTACCGCGGTATTTTTCTGATCTCACCCGTCCTTTTGCTGGCGATTGTTGGCGCCTACTTCATGTGGCGTCGCAAGGAAGTCCGCCCCGAGTTCTGGCTATGCGTCGTGGTGGTCCTGCTGTATTTTCTGATGGATGCCTCACGTGGAGTCGATCAGAACGGATGGTCCGGAGGATCGAGTGTTGCCTCGCGCCATCTGACCCCCATGCTGCCGTTCATGATCATTCCCATCGTCTTTGGCTTTCAAAGCGTCTGGTTTCGTCGAGTGTTCCTGGTCTTGGGAGCCATCTCAGTGGCGATAGTGTTTGCCATCGTGTCCACCTCCGGCCTGTTCACCTTCACCGACCAGAACCCACTGGTGAACGAAGCATTCCCTGACTTCTTTGGAGGGCACATCGCGGCGAACTGGGGTGCGACCTGGTTTGCAACCTACGGAGTGACCCACGCACTCAGCTTGATCCCGTTGCTGGTCATTGCGGGTGCGCTCGCAGTGCGGATCGCATTGCAGTACCGCCCCGCATCCGCACAGCGTATATCATCCGACGGATCGGTCCGACCCGTGGAGGCCGGCTAGCGGAGGACCATTGTGTACCGCAAGCTTGAAGCCTCCGACACACCCTCGTTACGAAACACTCGTCGTACTCGCCTGAGGACGGTGGGGCAGCATCTTCGTACCCTCTTGGGTTCTCCGTGGGCTCCGGCCACGGTCATACTGCTGGGGTACGGGTGGTGGCTCCTGATCTCATTCCGGTCCGGCCACGAAGCGCGCGACTTTATTCTGGTCGGTCCCCCGTTCGTGCGGCAGGCTCATACCAGCACGGTCATCAAGCTGGACCCGCATTATCACTATCTCCCGGGAACCACCGGCTACGATGGGCAATTCGCCTACTTTATAGCGCTTGATCCGATCCACGCTCGCGACTATCTGGATAGCAAATCGTCCGGTAGCGCCGGGCCGGACTATCGCTACACGCGCATTCTCTACCCCATGCTGGCTCGCGCCCTGGCCTTCGGACAGGCAAATGCGATCCCGTACACCCTCATCGCTATCAATTGGCTGGCCGTGGCGTTCGGTACGCTGGCCGTGGCGGCATGGCTGCGGCGCAAACGCATGTCACCTTGGTTCGCTCTGCTGTACGGGCTGTATCCTGGCATCTTCGTGACAGTCCAGCGCGACCTCAACGAAGCGCTGGCCTACGGTCTGGTTGCCCTCGCCGTGTACCTTTACGAATTGGGCAGTGGGCGAGCACTGTTGGCAGCAGGGCTGGCATTCGCGCTTGCGTCTCTCGCCCGGGAGACCACCCTCGTTTTCCCGTTCGTGTATGCACTTAGCGTGTGGAATGCATCCAGGTCGGGGCAGCGTACGATCCGGTATCGAATTCTCCTCGGCTTCATCACGCTCAGCTTCCTCCCGTTCGTCCTCTGGAAAGGGTTTCTGTGGTACTGGCTGGGATCGATCGGTCGCACGGGAGGATTGTACCCGCAGCTCGTTCCGTTTCGGGGACTTCTCGCGTACTGGCCCTGGGGCAGCGACGGGGTCGAGCAATTGGTCGCGATCGTGGCTCCGGCCATCCTCTGCCTCTGCCTGTGCATCTGGGCGTTGACACGACGTCTGTTTCGTCCGGAGCTGTGGGCCTTGCTGCTCAATATCCTGCTCTTCGTCGTCTTTCTGAATACCAAGTCGTACGTCGAATACTATGCCTCCGGCCGAATCGCGACCGGAGTGGTGCTGGCCGCGCTCTACTGCCTGCCGCTCTTTTACACACTCTCGCGCCGCATCCGTTGGTGGATCTGGGTTTCCGCCCTGCTGTGGTTGTCGCTCTTGCCGGCACTCAGTGCATTCCCTCGGCGACCGGTGAGGTCCACCGATGCGGTCGTCGATCTGGCAATCGTGGCGCTGCTGTGGAGCCTGACGAGACTGGCGACACCGGCGGCCTCAGCGTCTGTGAGACGGCCTGGTGAAGGCTCACTGGATTCTAAGAATCTAGGTGTATAGTCAGGACATGTTCGAAGTTTTCTTGAGCCCGCGTGAGGGCTTTTCGTGTGGCACGCTTCTTGCCATAAGGCGCTCTACGAATTCTCAACACTGCTCCGACATACCCACTTTGTGACCAGAAAGGCACCGACTATGGCACTTGGAACTCCGGTAGATCTCAACCTCAACATTGAAGAGCGGCTCTTGCGTGAACGCAAGGCTGTCATAACCCGCATGCAGTCGATGGCGGAAGGCGCGCTCGATCTCGAAATCGACATCGATGGCGTACCGCCCTCGAGTTACAACCGCGATGAAGCACTCAACATCATGCTCAGTAATCGACTGGCGGAGATTGATGGCGCTCTGGAGCGTCTGACAGCCGGCAGGTACGGCGTCTGCAGCTCCTGCTCGGGTACGATTCCCCCACGACGCCTGGAGGCGCTTCCGTTCGCCACCCTGTGTGTCAGCTGCCAGAGCGTGGCAGACAAGCGCGTGAAACGATACGCCTGATTCGGGCTCTATAACAGGGATGGCGGTGCGATCCGCCGTCCCATCAAGGACAGAGCGTGTCGCCCAAACCGTGATCCGCCGATGGTGCGCATCACATTTGCGGCGACACGCTCTTCTTTGTGTCGAGGGAAGGGAACATATCCCCGCTCGCGGGCCCGCATTGCTGGTATGTCGCCATGTGCACCATGCATACGATGGCTGTGTCCTTCTCACGGCGTTCCCTCGTCCCGTCCATCTTCTGATCACGCTCGATTGGATGCCGTTCGTGCCGGTGCGTCGACTCATGGCGAATGCATGCCGATTCGTGCGCTGGCCGGTCGTGACACGTGCCGCGTACCTTCCCGGGATCGCGGCGGCGGCGAGGGAGCAGACTACGAAGCGACTATCGGTACGGCAGGCAGTGACAGCGAGTGCCGAAGTTTTACAGTCTGGAGAAATCCTGGCCGTCTTCCCGGAGGGGTACCCAAACGTTGACCCCGTCTATACGCCCAAGCTGTCTCTGACCGACGTGCTTCCGTTCCAGCCCGGCTTTGCCACCATCCTCGACATGGCCCAGCGGACCTGCGAGGGACCCATCCCCGTCGTTCCGGTCGGCTTTTCCTACCAACGCGACGACCGCTGGAAGATCACCATGCGCTGCGGACCTGCCGTATTTCGAAAACCCGGCGAAAGCCGCGCCTCATTTGTGACTTCAGTGCAATCGAAGGTAGTAGAACTCTCGCGACCCTTACCGCCTTAGAGGCGGCGATCTGAGCCGGCCCGGGCCGCATACTGTTTGGCCGGTCCATCGATGGTCGACGTTCTGGTTGCGGTTTGATCGATGCGTCCCGCAGGCCAAAACGCCCGATCGGAATATATGCACTGTGCTCGCCGACGGAGGCGTGAACTGTCATGTAGAGCTCGATTCCGAAGCAGTTATGTCATGCGAGTCGACACAAAATCATCTATACTTCATACTCCTTTGATAGTACTCATTTCACTATTGACAATGACATAACTTCGGTCTAATGTAGCCGATGATGGTGCAGGGTAAGCGGGGGCGAGAAGAAACGCACCAGTACCCGGGACGGTTCCGGCGAAACTAGCCTATCTATAAGGGCGTGATCAGTAAGGTTTTCCTGATCGGTGGTTTGTGCTGCTCGAGCGCGGAAGAGGAGTCTGCCAGTCATATAAGTAGGTAGCGGAAACATACACCCCCGCCAGGGGCTAGCTGACGGGGGAGAGACATAGGGCCAGGTGCGATCGCTTGAGGAGAGAACGCCCGTGCCGTGTCCGTTTACAGTCGTAGCATTGTGGCGGCAACGTAGTCAATAGGTCGAACGTCCCGAAATGGGGACCTCGGCCACTGACAGTACTCTTCAATGGCGATGAGGCGTCCCTGACTCCGTGGCCCGTGTCACTCTCCCAGCGCCCCGAGGGGCAAGGGAGGTTGTGACGGACAGTCAGGGAAACACAGGACGATCGGGCGACGAGGCCGTCCCGCCGGGGTGTATGTCACTCCAATGCCATACCGTGACGCAATCCAGCGTCTTAGCGTGAAAGGAGGCCGTATGCAGCAAGGCGCTCACCAGAGATAGAGCCCGCTCCTAGCAGAACGGGCCCTCGAGAGGATCGGCAAGGCGGTAAAGGATCCGCCGATCCGTAGACGGACTGCATCCGGAAGACGGCATATTTCGTGCCAGGGTCTCCACGGATGGCAGGAGATGAAAGGGAGAAGGAAACGACGATGCACTTACCCCGACTCCTACGGCTCTTGATGGCCGTAGCCCTTATCGCGTCCATCGCGTTCGTCGCTGGAGGCGCCACCCGGAGTTACGCGGCGACCGGGCCTATCGGCACGGCGGCCGGCTTCGAGGACAACGACGGCAACCTGACACCGGCGCCCTCAATCAATTTCGACTGGAACAGCTTTGCCCCGCTCAGCTGGCAAGGCACGGCTCCGTACCAAAACGCCAGCAAGATTACGAACGGCTGGACATTCCTGGGGTTGACCGATGCCCAGAAATCGACCACTGATACCTCGTTCGCCGGAGGAACCAAGCAGGACCAGAACTGCCCCACGGTGATCGGATCGAGCGTGCCCAATAAGGACGACCTCAAGCGCGCGTACATCACCACCAAAACCGTTGGCGGTCACGTCTACCTGATGCTGGCCTGGGTCCGGATTCCGCAGAACACCACGTCTCCGTCGGCTCACATCGCCTTCGAGTTCAACCAGGGGCGTGTGGCCTGCGGCGCGACGTCCGGCGGACTCGTCAATCGGACTGCCGGCGACATACTCGTCCTGTACGACTTCTCGGGCGGCGGCACCCCAACGCTAGGTCTCGAAACATGGACTGTCTCGGGGCCTTGTGAAGTTAAAGCGGACGCGCCGCCTTGCTGGGGAACCGAGCAAAGTCCGCTTCCGGCTTCCGAAGCTGAAGGGGCGGTGAACACCGGCGTAAGCCCATACTCTGGAATCACGGGCGATGCTCTTGCACCTGGAGCCACCATCGCAGCCCCAGAGATGCTTGGAGTCAATGAGTTCGGCGAGGCAGGTCTCGACCTGACGACAGCCGGCGTTTTCAACAGCACCACCTGCACCTCCTTTGGGACGGCGTGGGCGGTCAGCCGTAGCTCCGGTAGCGCCTCAACTGCACAGATGGAAGACCTGGTCGGACCGGGCCATCTCCCCATAACCAATTGCGGGCAGGTCAACATCATCAAGCACACCGACCCGAGGGGCTTGAACCAGGACTTCAGCTTTACGTCTACCATCTCCGGTGCTACGCTGAGCTGCAGCCAGCCGACCGCAGGAACGACGACGGCAAGCAGCTTCACGCTGAACGACAGTGGCAACACGACCACGGACAGCGCAGCCAACACGGAGTCCTGCACAAACGTTCCGGCGGGTACCTACACCGTCACCGAAGGCGCCAATCCCACGGGCTTCCTGTTCGAAGACCTCACCTGTTCGGCGACCGGCACAGGGAGCAGCGTCACCCCGAACGGAGACGGTGGGAACAACTCAAAGACCGCCACCATCACCGTGGCCGGTGGTGGAGTGATCACGTGCACGTACACCAACTTGCGCAAGGCCAGCCCCACCATTACCACGACGTTGGTTCCTGCGAGCCCTGTCGACGTGGGCACAGCAGTCCACGACACCGCATCACTGGCTGGTGCCCTCGGCACGCCGACCGGGACGGTGACGTACACGGTGTACACCAATAACTTGTGCACCCTGGGAGCCGTCGACGGTGGGACCGTGACACTCACCAACGGTTCGGTGCCTGACTCGAATCCAATCACCTTCAATACCTCGGGGACTTTCTACTGGCAGGCAGTGTACAGCGGCGACACGCACAACAACGGTGCCACGAGCGCGTGCACCAGCGAGACGCTGATTGTCAAGGCCACGCCGAGCATCACCACCAAGCTCTCGGCAACGACCGGGAAGATCGGCGACTCGATCTTCGACTCGTCAGCGCTGTCGGGCGCGAGCACCAATGCCGCACCCACTGGGTCGGTGACGTACACGGTGTACACCAATAGCTTGTGCACCTTGGGAGGCGTCTTCGCGGGCACCATGACACTCAATCCCGATGGCTCGGTGCCCGACTCCAACGCAATCACATTCAATCACGCGGGCACCTACTACTTGCAGG
>DAINCT010000213.1:0-6725 GCA_036732245.1 Chloroflexota bacterium
CCCCCACCCCGCTTCTCCCAGTTGCATTACACACCGCAGGTCTACACCGGGGCTGTGCCCGACAACGGGTGTCTCGGCCCTGCGAGGAGTTCGGTTGACTCCTTCTCGAGGGCGCACTATACTTCTCCTGTCCCCACCCGTTCTGCTCTGGAGTCGTGCGAGGTCAGCCCTCAGTGTATTTTGGCGAGTACGAACGGACGGTTGACTACAAGGGCCGTTTAACGGTCCCGTCGCACTTGCTCGTGGCGTCGGACGACACCGACTGGAGCAAAGTGATGGTGTTGAAGGCCGATCCGGAGTGCCTGTATGTCTACGACCTGGAGACCTGGAAGGCCGTGCTGGACGAGGCGTATCGGAGCATGGACGATGACGAAAGCCGGCTGTTCATGCATCGGGCGCTGTCTGATGCCCAACTGTCTGATGTGGACAACCTGAAGCGCATCACGATCTCCGCTCCGCTGCTCGAGCACGCACATGTGGACAAGAAGGCGGTCGTAGTGGGCATGTTCAATCGGCTGGAAGTCTGGAACCCGCAGGTCTGGTTGGCGTATCTCGAGACGCTGGAAGAGGTTCCAGTGCCATCGATATCCGACCTGTCGCGGGCCAGGATTCGCCAGGTGTCGTAGCTCCGGCGGGACCAATTCCCCGCGGATTTCATTTATACTTAGGTGCGCGGAGAGACCAAGCTCCGCGCTCTTTTTTTCGGAAGAAAGCCGGTCCCGACCAATGTCCCTTGCTCCTCTCGCTCGCCTCGTGGCGAACCTCGATCCCCTCGCCCCGGTCCGAAGCCGGGACAAAAGCGTCCGCGTTTCCGGACTTCTCCAGGCTGCTCGCCCGGCTGTTCTCGCGGGGCTGGCTGAGTCGTCTCAGCGTCCATCGTTGGTGATTACCGGTCACGCGCAAGCGGCCCACGATCTCGCGGCCGAATTGGCGGAGTGGTCCGATCGGCGTGTGACGTTCTTTCGTGCACTCGAATCGATGCCGTACGAGCGAGTACATATGGACCGAGCTGCAGTGGCAACGCGCGAAACTATCGCTGCTGCGGTGGCACGTGGAGACGTAGACATCGTGGTGGCGCCAATTCGTGCTCTCTTGCAACCGCTCAACCGGCCTGGAGCGGCGGACAACACACCGCTGACAGTCGGAGTGGGCCAGAGTATCTCGATCGACTCCGTCCTGAGACGCCTGGTCGAGCGAGGATACGCGGAAGTCGATCTGGTGGAGGAAGCCGGGACTTTTGCGCGGCGTGGCGGCGTGGTCGACATTTTCGCCGCCGGGGCGGAGATCCCCACGAGGATCGAGTTTTTTGGTAATGAGATTGAATCGCTGCGGACGTTCGACCCTATGACTCAGCGCTCCTCGGGCACGATCGATTCATTGACGGTGCAGCCGATGGCAACGCTGACCGACCGGATGCGGTCGGCGGCACTCGAGCAACTCCTGAGCCTCGACACGTCAGCGATGGGTGCTGAAGCACAAACATTGTGGCTCGACGACCTGGCGCGGCTCGAGGCAGGGGCCACGATTGACGACGTCGCAGTATTTGCACCGTATCTCATGAGTGACCCTTGCTCGCTGGTGGACCTCTTCCCCCCGGAGGCAGACATTTACGTCGACGCGGCTCAACAGACCTGGGAGTTAGTCGAGGACCTTTCTGCACAGGCGGTCGAGATGCAAGCGTCCCTGGTATCGAGCGGGAACCTGCCACCGAACCTCATTTCGGCCTTGAAGTCTCCTGAAGAAGTAAAAGGATCCATTCGAAGTCGCCGGTGTGTGGAGTTTACCGCCGGTACGGCGGTCGACGAAGGTTCCGTGGATTTGAGCGGACTATTTGTGCCCGCACGTTTGTATGCGGGTCGATTGCGGGACTTCCAGCAGGACGTCACGGCGAGAGCAACCGCCACGCTGGTCGTGGCATCGCAACAACATGAACGAGTGAGAGAACTGCTCGCCGACTCCGGGGCCGCTCTGTATGTCGCCGAATCGTTATTCGCGGAGCCGGTTGAAGGCGTAACGCTGGTGCACTCTACTGCGAGCCAGGGGTGGGTATTGGCCTCGGCTGACCTCTCGGTGGTGACGGACCACGAAATATTCGGGCGGGCGCTCACTCGTCCGGTGGTCCGGAAGCCAAGACGAGCGAGAGAGGCATTTTTCACCGACTTCTCACCAGGCGACTACGTGGTACACCTCGAACACGGCATCGGCCGGTTCGACGGCGTGACCCGTATGTCGATCGAGGGTGCGGAGCGCGAGTACGCGCTGGTGCAGTACGCCGGCTCGGATCGCGTGTACGTGCCTACTGACCAGCTGGAACGCCTGACGAGATACGTTGGCTCAGGAGAGAGCAAGCCACACCTCAGCAAACTCGGCGGGGGAGAGTGGCAACGCGCTCGCCAGCGGGCCAAGGCAGCTGCCGCAGATATCGCGCGCGAACTCATCGAGCTCTACGCCCGGCGTCGCACGCGACCGGCACACGCCTTCTCGGAGGATCTTCCGTGGCAGAGCGAGCTGGAGAATTCGTTCCCGTATCCGGAAACGCCTGACCAGATGCGTGCGGTCGAGGAGGTGAAAGCCGACATGGAAGCGCCGCATCCGATGGATCGCCTGGTTTGTGCCGACGTCGGGTACGGCAAGACCGAGGTGGCGGTGCGCGCCGCCTTCAAGGCCGTGATGGACGGCAAACAGGTCGCGGTGCTCGTCCCCACCACGATCCTGGCTCAGCAGCACTTCGAGACGTTCGCGGAGCGATTCGCGGCCTTTCCGGTGCAGGTGGAGGCGCTGAGCCGATTCCGCACGCCGGCGCAACAACGTGAGATTCTGGCAAAGGTCGCGACCGGCGAACTCGACGTGGTGATTGGTACGCACCGGCTTTTGCAGAAAGACGTGCACTTCAAAAATCTCGGGCTGCTGATCGTGGACGAAGAGCAGCGATTCGGTGTGAAGCACAAGGAGCAACTGAAGCGGATGAGAGAGTCGATCGACGTGCTGACGTTGACGGCGACCCCGATCCCGCGGACCCTTCACACCGGACTGGTGGGCATTCGAGAGATCAGTGTGATCGAGACTCCTCCCGAGGGGCGTCTTCCGATTCGAACCTACCTGCAGCCGTTCGACGACCGGCTGGTGCGCGAGGCACTGCTGCGCGAGCTGGACCGCGACGGACAGGTCTATGTGGTTCACAACAAGGTGCAGACGATCGAGGCGATGGCCGAACACCTCCGCACCCTGGTACCGGAGGCGCGGGTCGTGGTGGCCCACGGGCAGATGGACGATGTCTTGCTGGAGCGGGTGATGTTGTCGTTCGCCCGCCAGGAATCAGATGTGCTGGTTTGCAGCACGATTATCGAGAACGGCCTCGACATACCGAATGTCAACACCATCGTCGTCAACAACGCGCAAAAGCTCGGGTTGACCCAGCTCTACCAGTTACGGGGCCGGGTGGGTCGGAGCGCCAACCAGGCGTACGCGTATTTGATGTATCCGCGCGACGTGCGCTTGAGTCGGGATGCTTCCGCGCGAATGGAGGCGGTGTTCGAAGCGCAGGATCTGGGCGCCGGGTTTAGCATCGCCATGAAAGATCTGGAGATCCGGGGAACCGGCAATCTGTTAGGCGCCGAGCAGAGCGGAAACGCCACCGCGATTGGCTTTGATCTCTATACGCGCATGATTGGCGATGCGGTGGAGCGGATGCGTGGCGTGCCGATCGAGGAAGCGCCACCGGTATCGGTCAATCTCCCACTATCCGCGTTCTTGCCGCCCGATTACGTGGGCAGTGAGACCGAACGGTTAACTCTGTACCGTCGGCTGGCGGGTCTCGAGACCGTGGACGACCTGCGGAAGGCAGAAGAGGAAATGCGAGACCGGTTCGGCGCGTTGCCGGTGGAAGTGCAGAATTTGCTCACGACGGTGCGCTTGAAGATTATGGCGGGAGCGGCCAAAGTCCATTCGATCGCGCTCGACGGCGAGAACCTCACTTTGCGCCTCGACCCCGGCGGCCTGTACGATCGCGTCTCTCTGTATCGGAAATACGGCGCGGAGGCCCGGATATCAAACGCGCTGCTGCGCGTTCCGCGGCGCCTGCTGACCGACGACGGGATCGGAGACATCGAAGATATATTACAGAGCACGGCGACTTTGAGAACGTCCCTCCGGCCGGGCGCGCAGGAGAAGCCGAATGAGCAGAAAGCACAAGATGTTGCGGCGTCGCATGCCTAACGGCGGAGATCTAGTGGTCGAAGGGCTGAATACACCGACTTGACCGTCCGTCCCTCTGGTATACTGGGGGAAACCTTTGGAACCTGGAGAAACTTTTGGCATCCAAATTGGTGATCGTAGAATCGCCATCGAAAGCAAAGACAATAGAAAAATTTCTGGGGCCTGACTATCAGGTCATGGCGTCGATTGGTCATGTGATCGACTTGCCCTCCAAGGGGCTCGGAGTCGATACGCGGCGAAATTTCGCGCCGAAGTACGTCGTGATCCCCGGCAAAGAGCGCGTGTTGCTGGACCTGAGGAAGGCCAGCAAGCGAGCGGACCAGGTTTTCCTGGCTCCCGACCCCGATCGCGAGGGAGAAGCCATCAGCGCTCACCTGGCGCGGGCACTCGAAATACCTCATGCCCGCAGAGCGGTCTTCAACGAAATCACGAAGAACGCAGTGCGAGAGGCGATAGCGCATCCACGTGAGATCGACGATCATCTGGTCAACGCGCAGCAAGCTCGACGTATCCTCGACCGCTTGGTGGGATACAAGATCAGCCCGCTGCTGTGGCGTCGGGTGCAGAAGCATACGAGTGCCGGACGGGTGCAGTCGGTCGCGGTGCGCATGATTTGCGATCGCGAAGAGATCATTCAGAACTTCGTGCCGGAGGAGTACTGGACGCTGACGGCTCAGTTGTCGAAGCAGAAAGACCGACGGCTGTTCGCGGCCGAATTGGTGCGACGTCTGGATCAGAGCGACAAGGAAAAGCTTCGGATTGGCAGCGAAGCCGAGATGAACGAAGTGTTGACGGGACTAGCGAATGCGGCGTACACCGTAACGAAGGTGGAACGCAAGAAGACCAAGAGCATGCCGGCTCCGCCATACAGCACGAGCTCGCTCCAGCAAGACAGCTCGACAAGGCTGCGGTTCTCGCCCAAGAAGACGATGAAAGTCGCCCAGGAACTGTACGAGGGGATCGATCTGGGCGAGGGTCGCACCGGACTCATTACGTACATGCGTACCGACTCGACCCGCATCTCGGATGAAGCTCAGAAGAGCGTCAAAGGATATATCGGCCAGACGTTCGGCTCGAAGTATCTGGGGCCGGGTCCGAAGAGCAAACAGAAGGCGAACGTGCAGGGCGCCCACGAAGCGATCCGACCGACGGATGTGAACCGCTTGCCTGAGTCGCTGCGTTCGACCCTCTCCGCCGACCAGCACAAATTGTATTCGCTGATCTGGAAGCGCTTTGTCGCCAGTTTCATGGCGCCGGCGGTCTTCGATTCGGTCCGCGTCTCGATCGAAGCAGGTGCGTACCTGTTCGCAGCTACCGGCTCCTCGCTCGCCTTCGAGGGCTTTTATGCCGTGGCAGGTCGAGAAGACAAGGATACAACCCTGCCTGACCTGGCGGAGGCTGACGCGCTGACGCTGCACAAGCTCGATCCGCAGCAGCACTTCACGGAGCCGCCTGCCCGCTACACGGAAGCGAGTTTGGTCAAGGAACTGGAGGAGTTGGGTATCGGGAGACCGAGCACCTACGTTCCGATCATCAGCACCATTCAACAACGTAAATACGTGAAGCTGGAGAATCGTCGGTTTGTGCCGCTCGAACTTGGGGAGACGGTCAATCGGCTGATGAAGCAGCACTTCCCGGATATCGTGGACGTGAAGTTCACAGCACAGGTCGAGTCTGGACTGGATCAAGTCGAGGACGGGGAACAGGAATGGACAGATCTCTTGAAGTCTTTTTACGGGGAGTTCAAGCGAACGCTCGACCAGGCAGAAAAGGACATGGAACGGGTCGAACGGCCGGTGGTGGAAATTGGCGAGGCGTGTCCGGAAGACGGCAGCCCGTTGGTGATCAAAACCGGGCGGTTCGGCGAATTCATTTCTTGCTCGAACTACCCGGCGTGCACCTATTCGCGTCAGCTTCAAAAGAAGACAGGTGTGATGTGTCCACGCTGCGGCAGCGACATCGTGGAACGGCGCAGCAAGCGCGGCCGCGTGTTCTACGGATGCGGTACATATCCGACGTGCGACTACGCGTTGTGGGACAAGCCGGTGCCGGAACCATGCCCGCAGTGCAATGGGCTGGTGGCGCTGACGACGCGCGGCAAGCCGGTCCTGCGTTGCACCGAGTGTGGCCTGGAGCGAGCTCCGATCGAAGCGCCCCGAGAGTTGGTCGCTGCCAATTGATCCATGGCTTGACTGCGCGGACGAACCCATGATCTCGGTGGTCGATGGTTTTCTGTCCGACCTGCAACTGCGCCGTGGCGCTTCGCCGCATACGTTGGTGAATTATCGGCGTGACCTCGAGCACCTGTGTGAGTGGCTGACACCACTGGGCATTGCCTCGTGGGAGCAGGTCAATCGAGCGACGGTGCGCCGCTGGATCGCATGGATGCACGGGGAGGGCTACGCGCCTGCCAGCATCGCCCGCAAGCTGTCGACCCTGCGTTCGCTCTTCCGCTACCTGGTGCGCGAGAACATGGTGGAGACAACCCCGATGTTGTTGGTTCCTGCGCC
>DAINCT010000214.1:0-6713 GCA_036732245.1 Chloroflexota bacterium
GGAACTCGTTGTAGCGCGGGACCCCAAGCTCGCGGCTGCGCAGGATGTCGGTGGCTGCTAAATCCTGCAAATTCCCATCCGGCCGGTGAAAGTTCTGGAGAGCACGTGGGAAGTTATGCAATACCACAGCACCCGGGTGGGCGACGCCAAACGAATACAACAGATCCGACATTGAGATGTGCTGCAGGATATTTAATGCCCCCCGGTTGGTCAGGCTGCCAAACAGTTCCTCTTGCAAGAGGGTGTCATTTGCGGCCGACCGGAATTGGTAGTCATCGGGAATCAAGGGATGCATGCGGTACACGGCGACGAACTCTTCAGTCAGCGAGTATGGCACTCCGAAGTTGTCCTGAGGCCCACCGGGGATTCCGCTGATAATTTCGCTGTTGCTGACTCGCCCCACCAGATTGAACAGTTTCTCACCGGCTAGCCCCCACCAGTTGGCCCGCATCCCGATCTGCAGCGCCGGGTGACCCAGGATGGCGGTGGTCCACTCGACGGTATGAATCTTGGCCAGAAGGGCCGAATTGATGAGCCGCGCTTTGTCGAACAGATCATCGTCGGACCACGCGGGATACTCCCGCAGAAGTCGGTCGCAAATCGAATTGTGCTCGAGCGTAAAAACGATGCGCAGCAGGGCCAGGCCGAGCCAGAACCCGGGTTGATCGATCGGATTCTGATTTGGGTCCGGATTAGGATCGACCGGTGGGAAGCCCTCGGGAGTAATGGCGAGCTTGCCGCCGGTACCGGAACGCGCTTTCAGTTGTGTCGCTCGATTGCTGCCGTAGATCTGCGAGCCATCCCACCAGGGGCTTTCCGTATTGCTGTACGTCGGGGGAAGGTGCGCTTCTTCCGGTGAGCGCGTGGGGTCGGGTCGGGTCCGCATGATATGCATGGGTTTGTCCGGCCAGGGATCGTCGGACTCGATCGGCACTTCCCAGGGATTGTCCTTCGGACTCTTGCCGTGGCTGAACCAGTCACGAATCATGAACTGAAGCCAGGCCGCAGCCAGGACGTTCAAAGTTGTGGCCGGAATGAACTGGTCACGAGTGAGCAGCTCGCGACTCACGGTCCGCGGACTGGGCTGCATCAATCCAGCCGTGGCTGGATAGGTGCGATCGATCGGCACATTACGCCCGAAACGTGTGCCGGCACTTCCCATCCTTACATCGTCCAGATCGTTGTACGTGCCGTCCTCGGTGCGTGCTACCAGGTATCGACCATCTTGAGGGACGGGTACGGGCGGGTAGTTAGTCGCGGGGGTCGAGGTATCGAATAGATTCGTCTCGCGCATCTTCCATCGCAAGCCGGCGAGCGTGAACAACTGCAGCGGTAGCGGTAGGTTTCGCCACCCAACACGCTGGTCAAGTGCGGTGGCAATCGCGGCATGCATCCGGGTGAACCACGGCGCTCGCACCCTGGTCACGACAACGCGAACAATGACCGGCGTCATGACGAAACCTAGCGCCAGCATTCTCCGGTGTCTGGACGAGCGATCTTCACGAGGATCATGACTGCAAGAATGTTCTGGTGAGGCTAGTCTCATCGTTGCCCTCCTCATGAGATCGAATCGTGCGTCATTGGAGTGTTACCTGCGGTCGACCATGTTGTTTCATGACGGGATCGACGGAGGTGAGCCGGGAAAAACCTCTCCTCCGGTTGGCTCGACATGACGGACGTCATTCATCGTCTGCCGCAAGGTCGAGAGTTCCTTATACATGCGGAGTCGAGCCCGACTCTGATTGCCCAATGGGCGATGCTCGGCGGTCGAGTGCCAGGGATTGAACGAGAGCACCCGCTGGAATTGCATTTGTTCCGGCGAGTCGAAGGTTTGCCTCGGGATCCTTAACACCGCGGCCGGTATACGCGGCGATACCTTCTCGGGCCACAGCACAGCATTATTCTCAATGGGCATCAGGAACGGATCGGTTTGCACCTGAAGCGAGACGTCGAATTCAACGTCCCGCTCCGCGAGCGTGGCGACCATCGCATCATGGAGATAGTTGTCGGGAGGGCGAAGCGGTAGACGCGGTACCCGGGTACGCCTCTTCGCTCTCGGGTGCACGGAGTATTGCATGGCCTGGCCTTCGCCCAGCAAGTAAGGAACGCAGCTGAAGTATGCCCCCTCGAGCGGACTGCTCTGCGTCTTGGTCCATAGCATCTGCATGATTCCGTCGAGTACATGGTGGTGCCGGAGATTGAAGAAGTAAAACAGTTGGGCGTTCTGGTAGCTCCAGTGCTGTAATTGTGCGTTGGCTCTGGTGTCCGGTGTCACGAAGGTCGGAGTGCTCACGCCGAACATATCCAGCGTGAACTGCTCATCGTCCAATAGTTTCGGCCCAGGCACACCCATCACCTTGATACTGATGCTCATGAAACCGACGTCGTCGATGTCGGGGGAAATATACGGGCCGGGACCCGAGAAACGCACCCAGGCACGGTACGTGCGCGGCTGCGCGTAGATGCCGCGCCGCATGTGCTCCGGCAGGTCGTCCCGGACGATGAACTCGCCCCGCACGATGCCGTGCGTCTTGGTGTTCCCACCCCTCTGGAAGTCTCCGGACTCCCAGAGCGCCCGCATTTGGGCGCCCATGGTCGTGATGATGTCCTGTAGATGCGCTTCCTCGTCGGGCTGCACCTTCTCCTCGGCCAGTCCCAGCCCTTCATCGTGGCGTCCCCGGTTGATGAGCGCAGTGGTGAATGTGCTGAGCCGCTCGCGCAAGAGCGCGTCGAACGCCGGTCGAATGAACGGATCAATCCGACGTTCCAGATGAAAGAGCCGCACGAAGCCGGCATTGATTCCATTGAGTACGGCCGAATGCGTATCGGCAGGCGGCAGGCCGTAGCCGCTGCCCGTGTTCGCCGGCGAGTGTGGGGTCATCCCGCGTGGCCCTCCGCGCTCACTGATACGGTGAGAAATCGAGGGTGAAGTTAATGAGTTTGTCGTGCTCCCAGAAGACGATCCCGAGATAGAGCGCGGGCGAGACTTCCCGGATCTCGTCACGAACCCAATGCGCGACGAGTGACGTCTTGGAATAGTCCAGCACAATACATTCCTTCCCGTCGAACCAACTCTCGCCGCGGTACACGTCGGCGATCACTGCTTTGATCCCCAGGGGTGACACCTGGTTCCTGAGTTGACCGCTCGCGGCGTCGAATACTTTCCCTTTCCATGCCAGCAGGTTAATGACCTTAGCAGCCAGTTCCGAGAGCTCGAAGTCCGGCGCCACGATGGCAATACCATCCGCCTCGCCATTCGGGATCGGGCCTGCCGGACTGTTTCGAAAGAGAGTATCCAGCTCGGCCTGATTCATCTCCTGTAACTGCGGCACAGTGAGGGTCGCTGCGTCCACCGTGTTCCCATCCATGTCAATTACCTCCGTCGAATGTGGCGACCATGCCCCGAGGAGCGGTCGTGTCGTGCCTCTTCACGGTCGCGCGTCGATGGCCGACAGGTAGTGCAGCGCACGTATCCCGGGCACGAAAAAGTAGGCGCCTCCCAACACCGTGACGAAGTCCGGGAGGCCGGTGTATCGTCGCCGCACCGGCTGTGCCTGGACCGTGAACGTGTTGCCGAGCGCGGCATGTGAGCCGATGATGGAATCGGTATCGTCGTACAGTCCATGAAACGTCGGATTGTTTAACCACGTATGCTGGACAAATTCAAACTGCCGGGCCAGGTTGCCGCTGAGACAGAGGAATTGCAGGCCACGATTGTCATCCGGCGAGGTGGGGGATCCGGAAGCATCGGCTGGGACCGGAGTTCCGTATTCACGTCCCCGCCGGAGTAGTCTATGCCGCTTGTTCAGCGCAACCGATTGGTTGGAGCCGGGGCGTGGATCGAGGGTGTCACGGGGATTGGAACGGCGAATGTGGGCGCCGACGGGGCACCGGTATCCCGGCGCATCCAGCCGGAAGTATGAAAAGTTGTTTTCGTTGGCCAGGTGTGGATTATCTTCCTCCGGCGCCAGGAGTAGCGGAGCACCACTCGGCCAGCGTCCTACCATCCTGGCCGCCAGTCGCGTGCCTTCCGCCGGATTGCTGCTGCCATCAGCATTTCTGGTGGCTTCGTCCAGGAAACGCCGGAATCCGGGCACATCCTGCTGTAATTGGCGAAAGACCAGATAGCTCCCGTTGCGGCCGAAATCTCGCATTCCCGAGCCGTCCACACCTGGCGGCAACCGATTATGGGGATCCTGGTCGGGAGGAACGACCGGCGTGTCGGTGTAGAGGCCGTACTCGTTCGGGTATCCCAGGATGAATTCGCCGGCTTTGACGGTGTCGGCGGGTGATCCGGCTTTGGGCAGTCCTTCGATCAACGGCTGTGAGATGCCATCGTGGAACCCAAAGTGTTCTCGGTCCCCCAGATCCACGGTCTCGAGCGTCGCCAGGTGACGTAGTCCCCGGCTCTCGGGCGACGATAGGTGCGAGTCGCGCAGGGAGGTGAGCGCGGCCTCATGCCTGGCATAGAGCAGGAGGACCAGATCGACCCGTTCGGTCGCCGGCCCTCCCCAGGTCCAGCGCTCCGGCGCGCTCGCACCGACATCTCCCAGGATGCGGCTGCGATACGGTGTCGCCATGCCCTCGCTGAACTCGTGTGAGAACGTCGACAGCAGCTCGGGCGCCAGGCCGAGCGCGCGTAGTCCTGATAGGGTGAATGCGACGTTCATGCTGGTCGCTTGTGGCCTGGTCTCACCTGTGGTGACCGCAGGGGCGAGTGTCTGCAGCCAATTCCGCGCGGCAGCCGGCTCCTCGACCCGGAACAGCTCGTAACAGGCAGCACGGAGGTTTCCGTATCCCCGAATCACGATGCCCTGGATGTCGTCAAGCTCGAGCGTTTGGGCCATATATCGTCCTCAGAACCGTGAAAGCCAGATGGAGGCTTCGGTCGGAGTCATCTCGCCGGACAATCCAGCGCGAATTCGGGCGTCGTTCTCGATGTTCACCGCGGTCAGACCGGGATACGCGGCGTACCATACATCCGTCCGGATCTGGTGAACGCGTAAGTAGTCCTTGAACGCCTGTTCATTCTTTGCACCCCCAAACAGCAACCACCTGGTCTTGGGGTAACCGATCCCGTTACTGAACACCGCGTTCAAGCCCCAGGCCAGCTTGTCGATGAAATCGTCCATGTAACTTTCCAGGCTGCCGTCGTAGTTGCTGGCGAAGATCATGCGCCGCCGGTCATTCAGGGGCACCCACCGGGCAAAGTGAATGGTTTTCACCCCGGCCAGATTGGCCCGGTCGAACAAGTGGTGGATTCCGTAGTTCACGAGGAGCAACACCACGCGAGCCGTGAGCCCACGAAGCAGTCCCGGCTTGAACAAGCCGACTGCGCTGAATTGGTTCTGCGGTGTTCGATCCTCGGCAGCAGCCAGCTCAACCACGTGGGCTGGATCGGGTTTGATGTGCGGCGCCGCGTCCGACGTTTCACGGATTCGGATGAGCACCACGCAGACCGGCAGCACGATCATCAGCACCGGCAGAAGGAGAAGGACGATGAGGGGGAGAGCGATCAGGTGAACCCCGGCACTCAGCCTGTGCAGGAGACCAAGCGGACGCGGCGGATCGAGCGCCCAGTCCAGCGACGCCTCGTTGCGGACAAACTGCTGGATCTCAGCCCGTACGCCCTGTGGATCTCGACCGGCCCATCCATTTGCGTGCGCATCGAGAAACGATTCGATCGCGTCACGCAGTTGCGCTTCTTGCCTGATCTGTTCGACCGTTCGCCCGATGGTATTGACGTAGACGGCGTCAGCCCGGGTGCGGTGAGCACGCAGGTAGGCGAGCCGTCCTTCCGGCATGACGGCGGGCAAAGGGGGGTAATTCCGACAATGGCTAAAGATTTGGTCCAACCCTGAGCCCATGCTTCCCACGAGCCGGCGCAGATAGCGAGCGGCCGAACCATCGAAGTCGCTCATGAAGACCAGAGCGGGTGGAAGCAGTGCACCATGCGCGTCGGTCGCTTCGTCCAGGATCAGGAAACGGGCGTAGTGCGTATCGGCGAGATGCGCGAAGGGGATGACGTCGTTCGAGGCGGCGTCTTGGTTCATCGTCGCCAGCAACCGCCGGAGATCGTCGGTCTTGTGGGGTGCGATCTCCGCGACAATGGTCAGAGCTGTCTGTGGTGCCGTCAGATCAAGGCTCCCTCGGATGCGGCTAATGCAGACGTCCCTCGGCTCGCTTTCAAGCCGTATTGCGACTTAGCCCCGAGCATGCCATAATGCACATGCTTAGTCAAGCCGGTGTGTACACAATAGATGACTGATGATCGGACTTTTTGCATCGAGCGATCTGTTTCACTCGGGAAGAGACAGGAACGGAAGGAGGGAGAGGTGTCGACAGACGGGGGAGGAACTCGTGACTACGCGCGCATGGCGCTTGCTGCGATACGCCTCGTAAACGGAGGACTGGCATTGATCGCTCCCGGGTGGCTTCTCCGACGTTTGCAGGTCGATCCGACGACCAATCGTGCCGCTCTGTACGTATTCCGTATGTTTGGAATCCGGACCGTGTTGGTTGGCGCCGCATTGGTGTCCTCTGATCCGAGCACGCGCGACCAGGCGGTGCGAGACGGCATCCTTATTCATGCCTCCGATACCACAGCGGCGGTAATTGCGGGCATAACGGGTCAACTGCCGCGGCGTGCTGCCGCACAGGTCGCGGTCCTGTCCGGGATTAACACGCTTCTGGCCGTGGTCGCGCAGCCGCGC
>DAINCT010000215.1:0-6707 GCA_036732245.1 Chloroflexota bacterium
GGGCTGCATGATCGAGAGTTCGATCGCCATTACGGCCGCCGCACATCTGTCTCCATTGCTGGACTACGCCGACCTCGACGGTAACTTACTGATCGACCGCGATCCCTATGCAGGCGTGACGGTGACCGAAGGCAAGCTCTGCCTCCCTTCCGCCCCTGGTCTCGGCTTGCAGCGGGCTGCATGACGGCCGAACCCACCAAAATCGTCATTTCGGGTGGCCTTCCGGGCGGCTTCCCAGTCACGGCGTTCGCTGACCGGGTTCAACTCGTCACGGCTCATACCGACGATGAATTGCGGCATGCTGTCTCGGATGCCGAGGTTCTCTTTACCTGGCGCGTCCCTGAAGAGGTGCCGGCGAAGACTCCAGACTTACGCTGGATCCAGTTGGCCAGCGCCGGTGCCGATCACATTCGGGGGCTGCCGGTCTGGGGGAGCGACATCACAATCACCGCTGCGCAGGGCATGCACACCGTGCCGATGGCCGAGCACTGCATGAGTTTGCTCCTGGCGCTGACGAGACAGCTCCCGGCCCTTATTCGAGCTCAGGACCGACATCAATGGATCCACAATCAACGCGACCTCCAGTTCGGGGAGTTGCGTGGACAGACGATGGGGATCGTCGGTTGGGGAAAGATCGGAGACGGGGTGGCCCATCTGGCCCGCGCCTTCGGCATGCGTATCATCGGCACACGGTGGTCGGTTATAGTTCCAACCGAAGTCTCGCAATCCGGCATTCAGGGCTATTCGGATGAACCGTGGCTGGAACCCGTGCAATCGCCGCCCGACATCGTCTACCCGTCCTCTCAGCTCCACGACGTTCTGAGCCAGAGCGATGTCGTGGTCGTCATTCTGCCCCTCACGCCGGATACCGAAGGTGCCTTCGGGGACCGCGAATTCCAGGCCATGAAGCCTCGGGCGCTATTCTTGAACATCGGACGCGGACGTGTCGTGCGCGAGGAGGCGCTGATTGCATCCCTACAGTCAGGCCATCTCGCCGGTGCCGGGATCGACGTCTTTGCCCGGGAGCCTCTTCCTCGCGAAAGTCGGCTGTGGTCCATACCCAACGTCATCATCAGCCCACACGTGGGCGGCGTGAGCGGTATGACCCTCGACCGGGTGGCTCGATTTTTTGCCGTGAACCTGACCCGCTATTTGGAAGGACAACCTCTGCTTAATGAAGTTCAGAGGGACGCAGGATATTAGGTGGCAAGTCGGCGTCTACCGTAGACCGCTGGACTTGATGTCGCTTGGAAAGGATCCTCATGAACGACACCGACGAATTTTATTCCGAACGACTGGATAGTGGTATCCAGGTGGTCGGACAGCCCATGGCGGGTGTGGAATCGGCCTCGGTCGGATTCCTGATCGGAGCCGGGGCCCGAGACGAAGCCGAACACAATTTCGGTGTCTCGCATTCCCTTGAGCAAATGTTGTTTCGTGGCACCGAATCGAAGGACGCCCGACAAATATCGGAAAGTTTCGACAGCCTCGGCATCAGTTATGACTCGTCCGCGGGGATCGAGATGACTCTGATGAGCGCCGTACTGATCGGCAATCGCCTGCCTCCGGCCCTGGAACTGCTCGTGGACTGCTTGCGGCGGCCCTCATTCCCGGAAGATGCAGTCGAGAGCGTGCGGGCACTCCAACTTCAGGAGATTCGCCAGCGAGAAGACCGGCCTGCACAGAAGGTGATGGATTCACTGCGCCGCCAGTTCTTTCGCGGCAATCCTATCTCTAATGACGTGCTTGGGTCCGAAGAGACGGTGGGGGCGCTCACTCGCGACACCATCGAAGACTACTGGCGGAGCCGTTACACCTCTGGGAATATGGTCGTTTCAGTGGCCGGCAATTTCGAGTGGGAAGCCGTCATCGAGCAACTTCAAGAACTCACGGTCGGCTGGCCGAGCCACGGCGGACGGTCGGAACCGGGCGTCCCAGACCCACATTCCGGCACCCTGGTCTCCCATAAGGACTCGACCCAGGAAAACCTGGGGTTCGCGTTCGCAGGCGTCCCGGTCGCCGACCCCGAGTACTACACGGCCGCGCTCGTGGCCCAGGCTCTAGGCGGCAGCTCGCACTCTCGCCTTTTCCAGGAAGTAAGGGAGAAACGCGGTTTGGCGTACGCGGTGCAGGCACGTTTCGATGGTATGGAGCGCGCGGGAATGATGCGTGTGTACGTCGGAACGAGCGCGGACCGGGCCCACGAAAGCGTCGACGTCGTGCTGCAGGAACTCAGGAAGCTCGAAAGCGACGGCATCACTGAAGATGAACTGCGGCTATCGAAAACGCGGCTCAAGAGCCAGCTCGTGATGCGAAGCGAAAGTACGCTGGCCCGCATGGCGTCAAATATGCGCTCCTGGTGGTTTGAAGAAGAACTTTACAGCCTGTCGGACATTTCCGAGCGCATAGACTCCGCCGATCTTCCCGGAGTAACCGACCTGTTGAAGCGACTGAGTATCACAGACTGCATGACCGCCGTCGCCCTCGGTCCTCGCTCCGAGGAGGAGCTGTTTGGCGGCGTCATGGCCAGATCCTGAAGGAGACGAAATATGGCAGCAACAATCACCAGACAGGACAGCACGTTTCACACACATGTGCTGCCAAACGGCCTCCAACTCATCGGACAGACGATCCCCGGAGTTCAGTCGACGGCCGTCATTTTTTGGGTATGCACCGGCACGCGGGACGAAATCATCGACCAAATGGGAGTCTCGCATTTCCTCGAGCACATGGCGTTCCGTCGCACCAAGAAGTACTCCGGCGGCGAAATCGACCGAACTTGGGAAGAAATGGGAGCGGATCACAATGCCGCCACCTCGTGGGAGATGACGTTTTACTGGGCCCGCGTCTTGAGTGAAAACACGAATTGGGCAATTGATGTCCTGTCGGAGCTCACCAGACCAGTGCTCGATCCGGCGGACTTTGATCAGGAACGCAATGTCATCCTCGAGGAAATCGCGCGCTACGAGGACCAACCGGTCCATGTCTTGTTCAGTCACTTCATGCGCGACTTCTACGGCGACTACCCGCTGTCCTGGGAGACTCTGGGAACGCCCGAGACAATTCGCAATCTTGACGTCGAACAGATGCGAGCCTACTGGCAACGCCGATACGGCGCAAAGAACGTCATCTTTTCGATCGCGGGAGCGTTCGACTGGGACGATGTGAAGACGACGGTCGAACGCCTAACGGCCGACTGGGAGCCGGGTGAGGTGGGTCGATCGCTGGGCGAGCCCCGGTTCATCTCCAAATCGAGAGTCTACCAGCGCGAAAAATTCGTGCAGCAACACATCGCCATCGGTACCCCGCTGGTGTCCAGAAGTGATCCGCGTTACTACGCGGCAGCATTGCTCTCGACTATCCTGGGCGACGAAACAGGCTCGCGTCTCTATTGGTCGGTCTATCAAGAGGGACTTGCCGATTCGGCGACCGCGCAGGCGATGGAATTCGAAGACACCGGGATGATGCTGGTTCACATTGGCACTGAACCGGCGAAAGCCCGCGAGGCATTGGCCGTGACGCAGCGCGAGCTCGAACGCCTTCAGCGCTTCGACGTGGATGAAACCGAACTGGAGCGGGCTAAGGCCAAGCTCAACAGTTCGGTCGTAATCGGTGGCGAGAGCACCAATGAGCGCGTGATGAGTCTGATTTCCTCCTGGCTCACTCAGGGGCGCCTGGAGACGCTCGAGGAGGTCCGCACCAAGATCGATGAGGTGACGCTTGCGGACCTCAAGAGCTTGCTTGATGACCGGCCGATTTGGCCCAGCCAGGTCATCACTGCCGTTGGGCCGCTCTCCGAGGAGGAGTTACCGATTCCGCTTCAAGGATGAGGTGATTGTCCGTCACGTCGTCTACCGCGATGGTTCTTAGTGAGGACGAGACTCTGGCGACGAAGCCGCCTTGCTCAGAAGTCGTTCCTTTGCCGATCGTCTGGCCGAGCCCGTCTCGGATCACAACATACCGGTGGCGCATCGCAACGCCGGCTGAGTCGCAAAGGTGTATGGTCACCCGGCGGTACGCACCGTGAGCCGCCTGGATCGGGGGCCCCAACGTCGCGACCGACCTGGCCTCCGAAGTTGCGAAGGGCTCGTTGACGAGCGCTGGAGGTCGGATGAGTCGGCACTCGTTCTGCCAGATACGGTCGAGCCGCAGCGTATACACGGCCGGATGAGAAAGGTCACTGTAGCCGGACCAGTACGCCATGTTCAAGTCGGTCGGTTCCTCGAAGCAAAACCGATCCACGCCCGGCGCACTCACTTCGAGCAACAGCAAATTGTGGCCTGCGCGATCCGATGAGCCATGCGACCGGAATGGGTCTGTCGGAAGTGTAAATTCGCCGTCCTTACCGGAAATCGCGGTGGAGTCCGTTTGCGTGAATCGATGAGTGCCGTAACCCGCGCCCGAATCGAAGTACAGCCGGACCGTTGCCGTCGCACCGAGCGTACGACCGGATGTATCCAGCACTCGCAGCACGTTCTTCGGGGGAATATCCCGGTACCAGTCTCCGATATTGCACGGCGCGTTGAAATTGCCGCAGACCGCGCGGCGATTCCCCAGGCGATTCAACACGAGCGCTGAGTACGGACTGTAGAAGTCCGAGCACACGCAAGACATCAAGTCCCGCTCCGCGTTTTGGTAGACCAGCGTGCCTCCGTCTGAGCCAGAGAATCCGCGAATCGGATTGCGGACTCCAAACGGGTCGAGCGGGTTATACGCCGGTCGGCCGTCCACCGCACGCACGTCGATCTCACTGGGACTCTCGACCGGAAAGTCAAAACGATACAAATCGGCCAACGAACGCGCGTGACTCAACTCGTGCAGCATTGCCCAATCGATGCGAAAGGGCCCAGGCGAGGTGAGCGCATATGAACTTGCGATGTCCTTCGACGGCAGCCCCCATTCAAGATCGACCGAGTGATCTTGTCGATCTGGCGAGTCCGTAGTAATTCCGCCGTCAAGCGGCAGGGCCCCGTCCGGCACCACGACGATCTTGTCAACTCGCACCCTGGTGGCAATTCCTCCGGGCGTGAGCCCGGGGTATGAGGCTCGACGAAACAATGCATTCCAGGCGTTGACCTGGCGCTGCAACCAATCCTCGAATGAGTCGGAACCATCGCAGCCCTGAACCGAGCAGAAACGCGCTTGATAATCCCGGAAATAGGAGTAGGCGGACTGTTCCACCCAGAACCCCAGTGTGATCGCATTGGTATCGATGGTGAGCCCGTTGTTCCGCGTGCTTAGCTCCTCGTCCTGCGTGGTCGCTCGAAACGTCAGCCGGTGATTCGCCGCGGTCCACGGAAGCGCAAATGACACAGTAGCCTCGCCAAACGCCCGCAGCACTGACTGGTCCTGTCCTGACTGCACAAGTTTTCCATCGAGTAACCAGCGATATTGAAATGACGAAATGGATCTTCCCCCCTGATCCAACACGTGCGCCACATAGGTCATGCGCTGGCCAACGTGAGGCATATTGGGCGTGGCGTCATATGCGTACGCCGGATCCCGATGAATGTATGTAACGTCGAGATCGGCTTGATCGGGCCGGCCACCCATCAGTTCGTAATTGGGGAGTACCGTGCGTGCATCCAGGGCACCGGTGTCGTCGATATACGCGGCGTAGTACGTGGAGGCGCGACCGAATCCCCCACGAAAGAGGAAACACAGCGGCTTACCTTGCCGCGACTCTGCATGACCCAATTGCAGGTCGACCACTGCTTCCACGTATCCAGACGCTCGTACCGGCAGGGCGCCGTATGCTTCCTCATCCGCGGTTGCGCAGGTCGGTCCGATCCACGCACCCCAGTTCACGTCTCCCGGCGCGTCGTGGACCACGATGTGAAGGAATCTATGGAGCGCGACCGTCGACGGGAATGGACAGTCCGTGGGATTGTCACCACAAGTGCGATCCCCCTCGAACAGCGTCTGCACCATCGTTTGCGACGTCTGCGCGTGGGCCGTCGGGGCAATGCCGCCGCTCACCACGGCACATGCCAGGAGGCAGAGATACGAAACCGAGCTTCTCAAGTTCATCTAACCCTGCCAGCGTACGCTATGCCTCGAGAGTCATTCACCTCTGCCTTCTAGAACGAGCCCGAGTCCTCCCTGTGTCGGGCTCGTTCTTTACTTGATTCCGCCATGCTGCTATGCTGCTCATCGTCCCCCTTCCGCAGCATGTCTTTTTATGGCTGCAAAACGTACTTCATCACCTCGTACTAAGTCGAAGCCTTCAACTCGCCAGGATGGCACCCGGAAGGCTAAGCCCGCACGTCTACGACGGGCCGGATTCTGGCTGTTGCGGTTTACCCGCCCCCATTCGGGACGGGACCTGCTAACGCTGGCGCTGGCATGTCTTGGCGTCGGTACGGGAGCCTCTGTCGGCCTGGCTTCCGCCCTCCATGGTCAGTCATCGGGCCTGGGAACGCTGTGGTCTGGAAGCTTGCTCTTTCTGGCCTTTGCCGCCCGACTTTCGCCCTGGTGGCTGGCGGAACTCAATGCCATGACCTCATCGCGAGCGCGCGGCTTGTTAGCGTCGTTTCTCTTACTCTACGTGGCACTATCCGTGTCGGCCCATGTCCTGTTATCCAACCTGGGCCAGGGCGATGCGTATGTACTTCTAGGCCCCATCTCACAGCCACCGTGGGCTTACGGACTCTTGAGCGTCGCGGTTCTTCTGGCAGTCGCCCTGATCGTCAATTTTCCCCTGCTGC
>DAINCT010000216.1:0-6698 GCA_036732245.1 Chloroflexota bacterium
CAATCTTCTGGGTGAACGTGCCCCTCGGCGTCGCGCTCCTGGTCCTTGGTTTCATGAGACTGGACGAGTCGTTCGGCGATCGGCAACCGCTTGATATCGCCGGACTGCTTCTCGCAGGCGGCGGTCTCTTTGGGCTCACCTTCGGCCTCGTACGCGGCAACGCTCTTGGCTGGACGAGCCTCACCATTCTGGCGTCATTCGCCTCCGCCGCAGTTCTGCTCTCGCTCTTCTTTGTACGAGAGCGTTCCGCCAAGGCTCCCATGCTTGATCTCCAACTGTTCCGCCAGCGAGCCTTCAGCGTAGCGAACGCGTCCGGGTTCCTCATGAGCGCGGGGATGTTCGGCTCCATCTTCCTGCTCACCCTCTACGTTCAGCAGGTTCTCGGCGCGTCTCCGCTGGAGGCCGGGCTGCGCACCATGCCGTGGACTGGAACAATCATGATCGTCGCGCCGGTCGCGGGCTTACTGGCAGGGCGTATCGGTTCACGTCCGGTGGTGGTCACCGGGCTGTCTCTTCAAGCGGCCGCCCTGATGTGGATAGCCGCCATCGCGGGGTGGCACACTCCCTACAACGATCTGCTGCTTCCTTTCGTACTCGGCGGAGTCGGAATGGGCCTCACCTTCGCGCCCCTTTCCGAGGCCGTTATGGGCTCCGTCACCGGCAACCGCCAAGGACAGGCTTCCGGCGCCTTCAACTCCATTCGAGAGCTTGGCGGAGTGTTCGGCGTCGCCGTGCTGGGAGCCGTCTTTCAGCACGTGGCCGCCACGCCGGCTCAGTTCCTCGATGGATTCCGGGCCGCGCTCGTCGGTGGCGCGTCCATCGTCGTGATTGGAGTCCTTGCATCGTTCCTGCTTCCAGCCGTCGAGCACCGCCGGTCGGAGGTGGAAAAAGTCGGCCGACTGGCCCTATCCGAGTCCCGGTAGCTAACTGGCGCGTAACGAAGCGGCCGTCCCGGGGACGGCCGCTTCTTCGGCTATCGTCTTGTCTCCGCCAGGTCGGTGGTTTCGGGGCGAAGCAAATCATCGAACAGGGCGGCGGTAGTGAACCAGCGCAGCATCTTTACAGCTTCCAAAACCCGTGATACGCTGTTTGAAGTCAACTCGCTGAACCGAGAGGAGGTGGTGCACTGATGAATCGGACAATTGCTGCCGTTCTGCCTGTCAGTGCCCGCCGGTCGGTTCACGTGGCTCACCTCTAGAGACCGCTCGAGCAGATCTTCGGTCGTTCCGGTCCCCGGCGCTTCATGCCGCCGGAACAGGGCGCTGACGACCGCGAGCAGGCCGCCGGTTCATCGATACGTCCGTCGCGCCTTGTCTATTTCCTCGCCTAGCAGACAGGAGGGTTTTCTATGCATGCCAATTCCAGTGCTCTGTCGCAGCCCACCTCAATTGATTTGTTCGTCCGCACCCAAGGAGAAAGCGTTGATTACCGAAGACCTAATCGACTCGTACGAAGACGAGTCAGATACCGATGACCCACTGGACCCATTCTTTGCCGAAGGCCTGATCACCAACGTCATCCGAACCGAAAAGAGCGGCAAGGAAGGGACGGTTTTTTGCTGCGAGGCCGGCGCCTCCACCGGGTACGACCTGCTTGCCGTGAAGCTGTACCGGCCTCGTCAGCAGCGAAACTTCAAGAACGACGCCGTGTACCGAGCCGGCCGCCCAATTCTGAACGGCCACGACGCCAGAGCGGTCAGGAAGAAGACCGAGTGGGGGCGCGAGTACGCCTTCGCGGTCTGGATCGGTCATGAGTTTGCCACTCTACAGGCTTTGAAGGAGCTTGGTGCGGACGTTCCCACGCCGCTCAAGCAGACTTCCAACGCCATCCTGATGGAGTTCATTGGGGACCGCGAGTCCGCGGCACCGATGCTAAGCCAGGTGAGGCTAGAGCCGGCGGAAGCCCGCCGCGTATTTGAAAGGCTGCTGTTCAACATCGAGCAGATGCTGGCCCACAACTACGTTCATGGCGACCTTTCCGCGTACAACGTTCTGTACTGGGACGGCAAAGCGACCATGATCGACTTTCCACAAACGGTCGATCCTCGCCTGAATACCCACGCCTTCGACTTGTTCAGTCGTGACGTCGATCGCGTGTGCCGCTACTTCTCACGGTACGGAATACTGTCCGACCCGGCTCGAATCGCTCGCTACCACTGGGGTCGCTTCCTCAGATCCGAGCTGTAGTGCCCGCAGACGAAATCGAGGCGGCTCTCCCTACGGAGAGCCGCCTCGCTCGCCACGTGACTGCCTCAGCCGATTAGTCATACGCCTCGTTCCCGTAACTGAATAAACCTGGCACAGAGGTTGCTCTTATCCGTCGACGGCCAACCCTGCCAAGCCTATCCCTGGAATCCGCGGGAGGAGAGCTGAATGTCGACGGAAGTTCGGCGGCCCTTCATCAATCGCAACCCCTGGCTCTTGCCGGTATTCCTGGTCGTTTTGATCGCAATAATCGCGGCGGCCGTCCTCGTTGCCCGTAGCCGTTCGACGTCGAGCTCGGCCACCGCTACTCCCACGGCTCCACCTAAAGTCGTAACTGCCACCCAAGCGGCCTTGACTCCCACTCCTGGCGGCCCTCCGACGCCGACGCTCGTCAGTACGTCAGGCGGCGCTACGCCATTGCCTCGTGCCACCCCCGTAGACACGGTCCCGGGACTGACGCTCGGGGAAATCACTCGCCCGGCCAGCGAGGTTGCCGCCCTTCAAGCCGGAGCCGACCGGGGTGACCCCCGCTACACCTATCACCTGGACCCAACGAAAACCGTCGAAGTCGACCTTGAGGCCTATGGCTTCGCTTCTGGACAGTACGTGATCACCAAGCCTTCACCTTCCGTGACCGTCACGCCCACGCCTCAGAAGTCTCCCGGTGGACGGCCGGTCATCAACTACCTCATCTCCTACTCAGGAAGAACCTACAGCGTTGCGGTTGCCCAAGTCGTGAAGGCAGGTCCGAAAGGCATTTGGGTCATCGTCACGATTCTTCCTTCGTAACGCGGGCTGGCCCATCGCTCGAATGCGAGAGTCCACAAGGCTGTTCTTGACAGATGACATTTCACGCTCGGTGCGCTAAAGTTGTCGCAGTTTCCAGTCAGCTTGAAAAGGACCGCACTCGTGAAGCGCCGGCATCTCCTCCTTGCAGCCTCTGCCGCGGCCCTTGCCGCGGCACTACCGATAGGCAGATCTCTGAGCTCAACTCAGGCAGCTTCGGGAGCACGGACCTGCTCCACCTCGCTGGCGCAGGTCCGCTTCATCCATCTAGGACTGCGCGTTGCGCCTCCCAAGAAAACCTATGGGAGGGGACGCGTGCGACAGAAGCTCGCCGCCAAGTACGCCCTTCGCACGCTCAAGCGTCAGAAAGCATCCCTCTGCTTCCGCGATGGCACCATACTCGACATTAACCAGCGAACCGATGCCGTCCTCGCCGATCCAGCGCACACGCTGGTGCGCCGTGGCGAGGTCGACGAGCACGTCATGCCTGGATCGAATCACGCTGTCCAAACCGCCGAGGCGGTGGCGAGCGCCATTGGGACCCAGTTCGACGTGCTGCGGCGTCCCGGCACCTCGACATTCGTCGTCGTGGAGGGCGCCGTACTCGTTCGATCGAAGCAAGGCAGCGTCATCGTCAAAACGGGCCAAGAAACGACTGTAAAAAAGGGTCAGGCTCCGACACCGCCTACCGCGGTGGATGCGCAGGCCGCCACAGCGTGGACCGGCTCCATCCCGCCTCCTGCCTCCCCCGTTCCGGAGAACATTGCACTCGATGCGAACGGCGGAGGGGTGGCAGGCTCATCCTCGAAAAACCCCACAGCTGGCCATGATCCCGTCTACGTCGTGGACGGAAACCTCAACACCAGCTGGGAGACCGACGCAGGAACGACGTCCGGGTGGGTAAGGATCAGCTTCGCGCACGACGCCAGCTACCTCTTGACCGCCGTCATGCTCGACTGCGCGGCGGCGGGCGGAGACCAGTCGCGGGATCTGAAAAGCTTTCAGATTTTTACATCTAACTCGATCATCCCAGATGCCTCGTTAGCCGCTTTTACAAAAGTGATGGAGGGCACCTGCCTCCAGGGCAACAGCGTTCAGCGCTTTGACTTCCCTGCTCCGGTCACGGCCCGCTACCTCGAATTGGTTGCCGAGTCGAATTATGGCAGTCCCGTCGCAACCGACGTGGCGGAGCTGATGGCGGTGGGTGAGCCAAAGCCCGTCGCACCTCCACCTACTCCAACCAGCCTCCCAGGACTTATACCCGGCGCGAAGGGGTACCAGTTCCAGAACCTCACCTTCCACGAAGACGTCATGGACAGCGACAGCCAGCTTGCGGCCAGTTGGGACTGGACTCTCTCTGGTCACGTCTGCGGTGATCCGTATGCCAACACCTGGTCCGGCAGCTCACGCACGGTGCTTCACTGGTCGAATCTTCCCACCCTGCCGACGCCGGAACCGGGGGCCACGCCGCTGCCCACGATCACAGTCCCGCAGGATAGCGACCAGACCGGTGCCGCTTCCTGGACCGTAAATCAGCAGGGACAGATTACGGGCACGAGCACGACCAGCGGAACCGGCACGCCAGTCATCTTTGCCATGCATTTCTTGCCCGGACCGCCCGCCACGGTCGAGCTCCATGTGGATTTAAGCGGCGACACATCAGGGACTGAGATCTGGTCCCCGGTTCAGCAGACCGTATCGGCCCCACTAACCGCCTACACCGGCTGCCCATGAAGACATCTATGGAAGTTCCTAGCCGGCCGAAACTGCCTCTAGTTGAGACGAAAGAATATCGAGGCCGTCCTCGAGAAGCTCATCACTGATGACGAACGGAACCAGCGTCCGTACGACGTTGTCGTACATCCCCGCCTTGATGATCAGCAGACCCTCGTCATGACACCGATGGATGATCTCGGAAGTCTCCGCAGCAGCAGGCTCCTTGCTCCCTCGGTCCCTTACCAGTTCCATTGCCACCATGGCGCCCGGGCCTCGCACATCCCCTATGAGCTGGAAGCGAGACTGCATTTCCGCGAAACGGCCTCGGATGTGCTCGCCAATCTCATTGGCACGTCGCAGAAGCGTTCCATCGGCGAACATGTCGAGCACCGCGAGAGCCGCGCGACATGCGAGCGGGTTGCCGCCGTAGGTGCCGCCGATGCCACCCGGTCCAGGTCCGTCCATCACCTCCGCCCGACCCACGACCGCTCCCAGGGGCATGCCGGCGGCTATCGATTTCGCCAGCACAAACAGGTCCGGCTCGACTCCGGCATGCTCCACGCCGAACATCTTCCCAGTGCGACCGTACCCCGTCTGCACCTCATCCGCGATAAGGACGATCCCCTCCCGCGTGCAGATCTCACGCAGCCGTCGCAGAAAGCCCGGGGGCGCCGCCACGAAGCCACCCTCGCCCTGCACGGGTTCGACGATGATCGCCGCTACTTCTGAGGCCGGTACCTCCTCACGAAGCATCCGCTCGATAGCGGAACCGTTCGTTACCTCCTCAGACGTATCGCGATATGCGTAGGGAAAATCCGCGTGATGAACATGCGGGTCGAAGGGACCAAAGCCGACCTTGTAAGGCTTGTCCTTGCCGGTGAGCGACATGCCCATAAAGGTCCGGCCGTGAAAGGCGTTTCGAAAAGAGACGATCTCAGTTCGCCCCGTGAAAGCTCGTGAGATTTTGACGGCGTTTTCGACAGCTTCCGCCCCGCTATTCACCAGCATGGCCTTTTTCGCGAACTCGCCAGGCACGATCTCGCAGAGGCGTCGGGAAAGCTCCACGTACGGCTCATAGATGGCCACCGAAAAGCAGTTGTGGATCAGGGTTCCGGCCTGTTCGCGGATCGCTGCGACCACCGGCTCCGCTGTGTGACCGACATTGAGAGTACCGATGCCGCCGGCAAAGTCGATGTAGTGTTTTCCGTCGACGTCCCAAATCTCGGCGCCATGGGCATGATCTACGGCAATGTGGGCATAGGTAGAGACGCCTCGAGCAACCCAGGTATCGCGCGCGTCCCACACCTGTTCGGCACGCGTGGTCTGCGTTACCAGTTCCTCTGTCCCGTGCATTCGGTCACTCCCGGGCACTCTCTGCGCCTCAATGCCCACATCTTACGCTCCTGAACGGGGGCTACAATCAGACACCAGCGATACCCTACACACCAGTGAGGAAACCAGAAATGGTAGCGACCGCATCCATAACCACATACAAGCTGTTCATCGACGGTAAGTGGGTCGAGTCTTCGAACGGAAAGACCTTCGAAGTCATCGATCCGGCCACCCTCGAACCGATAGCTTCCGTCCCAGATGCAAGTCGGGTCGAGATGCAGCGAGCCATCGACGCCGCTGCCGCTGCCCAGCCGGAATGGGCCGAGCGACCCGCTGTTGAACGCCACAAAGTGCTCAAAGCCGCCGCGAGGATGATGATCGAGCGGACCGAGCAGCTCGCAAGACTGATGACTCTTGAGGAGGGCAAGCCCCTAGCGGAGTCTCGCGTCGAGATCGCCTACGCAGCTTCCTTCATCGACTGGTTCGCCGAAGAGGCGCGCCGGGTTTACGGCGAGACGGTGCCGGCCAACTCCACCGACAAGCGAATTCTGGTGCTCAAGCGACCCGTCGGAGTCACGGCCGCAATCACCCCATGGAACTTTCCCGCGGCGATGATCACGCGAAAGCTGGGACCGGCCCTCGCCTCCGGCTGCGCACAGG
>DAINCT010000217.1:0-6671 GCA_036732245.1 Chloroflexota bacterium
GGATCACGATGGGCCGGCCTGTAGCCGGCACGCCGAAGTAGGTGCCGAGGTGCGTACCACGAATGCACCACTGCTCCGACACGTTGACGCCACGGGCGATCTTGTAAGTGACCTCGAAGCTCAGATCGGGGAAGGCGGTGAAGAGGCCATCCAGGAACGCTTTAACCTCTGCTGTGCCCTGGTACGTCTCTTCCATGGCGACATTCCGCCAAACGATATTCTCGTCATAGAAAGCAACCACTCCCCGGGCATCCTGCCTGTTCCAGTACTGCAATACGTCCGTAACGGCTCGGAGGTTACGTTGCTCGGTTTCCGTCAGTTCGATGGACTCGGCAAGTACGCTGGACTCCGACATGGCCCCCTCCTTGATTGGGTACAACTGGCGGTCCGCTTCCCTGACCTGCCCAGTCCTTCCAGTATGCGCGGATCGGGGCGAGCCAGGTGCTATCAAGCCAACAAGCGCGATGTTACGTTCCGCACAGAGCGGATCTCTACTACCCGTGAAGGATGACGTGCATGTCGCCGTTCTCAGCTCAGCCGGACCAGTCCCGGTACGACGCGATCGTTATCGGCTCCGGTGCCGCAGGCTTGACCTGCGCGAACCAGCTTGCCCGCTCCGGCCTGTCCGTGCTCTTGGCAGAAAAGAACGACTGGGTAGGTGGCTATTCCCATGGCTTTTCCAAGGACGGCTTCTACTGGGACCACGGCGGACACATCTTTCTTGCCTATCGGCTCGGGGCGCAGGCACGCGCCGTCTTCCAGCGCCTGAAGCTCGATGAGCGTGTGGAGATGGTACCGGACCAGCACGACTACCGGTGCATCTTTCCGGACGACTCCCTTAGCCTGCCAGCAGAGATGACGCAGGCGGCAGATATCCTGGCGAGCCGCTTCCCGGAAGAGCGGGAGGGGATCGCCCGCGTGTTGCTGATCATGGAGCAGATGATCGAGGAAGTCGATGAGTTCGTGCCCTCCTTCCGCGTGGCCACGGCGAAGGGAAGTCGTAGGCCCTTCGATCCTATCAAAGAGCAGTTCCAGCGACCGCGATTGGGCAAGCTGCTCGGCAGGCTACCCGGGGTCGCACACCTCCCCGGCGGCGGTCTGCTCAAGTACCAGAACCGCACGTTCAAGCAGCTCCTCGACGAGCACCTGAAGAGCCCACGCCTTAAAGGATTCTTCTCGATGCTCGCTGTCGGCATCGCCGCCGCCCCGGCAGAGCTCTCGGCCGTGATCGCGGGAGTGTTCTTCATCCACGCCTTGCGCACCATGTGGATGCCACGCGGTGGCTTTGGCAAGCTGGCAGAGGCCCTAGCCGAGATGTTTCAGGAAAATGGGGGCACGCTTCTGACCGGAGCGGAAGTCGAGCGCATCGTGATAGAAGACGGTCGTACTGCCGGCATCGAGACACGCGACGGCCGCCGCTTCTCCGCGAGCACCGTCGTTTCCGCGTGCGATGCACGTCGCACTTTCTTGCAGATGCTGGACCCGCAGCACGTTCCTGCCGAGCTGCGGGAGCGCCTGTCAAGGATGCGTACATCGCCCTCCTTTTTCCAGGTACAGCTCGGCGTTGACATGGATCTGGAACCCTACCGCAAGGACATCAAGCGGCTCAATTTCATCTATCCGTACGATGATATCGACCGGGCTATGGCCAATTTCCCCAACGGCAACGTCGAGGAGGCGGCCTACTACCTATACGTAGCCACCTTCCACCAGCCCGAGATGGCGCCTCCGGGGAAGCACTCGATCAAGCTGGAGTGTCCGACGCGGATCAACGCCCGTGGCATCGACTGGGAACGAGACAGGGAGCGGATCGCGGACGTTTTCGTCCGCCGTTCCGAGCAGGTGATCCCGGGGCTGAGCGGACACATCGTCACACGTAACATCCGAACGCCCGAAGATCTGCAGCGGGACACCGGCAACTCCGAGGGAGCGTTCGCCGGCTGGGCCTTTACTCCGGACCTGCTTTCGCGAGGGCGTCCGTCGCAGCGTACTCCAGTGCCCGGCCTCTACCTTGCCGGCCATTGGACGACGCCTTCCGCCGGGGTGCCGTGGGTGATGGTGTCCGGCTACAACACGGCGGGCATGGTCGTGGCAGACCAGCGTGGGCAGCGTCGTCGCACCGTTCTGCGCGGGGCAGGAAGTGCGAAGCGGGCATCAGGCCGGTCGCAGGGAGAGTGAGCTATGGAAACGTTCGCTGAGCGCCACCGACACATCTCGTTCCTGTCAGCATTGCTGCTGTTAGCAGTAGCCATCGCCGGATGTTCCACCGCGAATAACGCTGGTCTCAGGCGGCCTGCTGCAACTAATGCGACCATCCCCGTGGGCCACCTACCCATCGGCATCGCCGTCGGCGACGGCTCGGTGTGGGTGGCCAACTATCGGGATGGGACAGTCTCGCGCATCGATCCGCAGAGCCGCTCTGTAGCGGCTACGATTCGCGTCGGCGTGCATCCAAAGGGCATTGCCGTCGGTGCTGACGGCTCAGTCTGGGTGATCCTCTACGACGAAGGAAGGGTGGCCCGGATCGACCCCAAGACCAACACCGTCGCCCAGGTGTTGCCGGTAGGCAGCAGCTACGTCGGGATCGGAGAGGGGGCCGTCTGGGTGACGAACGAGGATGAGGATACCCTGTCACGCATTGACCCCGGCAGCGGGCGGGTTACTGCTACTGTTCCCGTCGGCCACTGGCCGGTCGGGATCGCTGCGGGCGAGGGGGCGGTCTGGGTCGCAAATTACGACGACGCGACCGTCCGCCGCATCGATCCCAAGACCAACCAGGTGGTCGGCGATTCGATCGCTGTCGGCCGGCGACCCGGCAACATTGCTACCGGTGAGGGTGCCGTCTGGGTGTCGAACTACGACGGTAACACGGTCTCGCGGATCGACCCGTCAAGCAACAAGGTGGTCGCAACGATCAAGGTCGGCTCTCACCCCACGGGGATCACCGTCGCCAATGGCGCTGTCTGGGTCGCAAACTATAGTGACGGGACCATTACGCACATCGATCCGAAGACGAACGCGGTCGTGGGTGACCCGATCGCGGCCGGCAATCAACCAGTGGGTATCGCCGCCGGTGCCGGGGGGTTGTGGATCTCGCTATACGGCGGGGCGCAGGTCCTCCGGATCGAGCAGTAGCTACCAAAGGTTCAGCGGTCGCTGTCTGTGGTAGGCAACTGGAAGGGAAGTAAGGAGGCGCCGTCGATGGCGGGTGAGCAGCGCGATCCCGAGCAGCGATCGGCCCGGACTGAGCGCCTCGGCATGGTGCATCCGGTCACGGAGCACGCACCCGCCGAACCGGACGACGGCGACGAGAACTGGACGCCGCGGACGCTGGCAATCGCCGCGGTAGTCCTGTTGCTGATGGGCGCGGGCATGGCGTTGCTGCTGCATTGGGTCTATCAGCTCCTGCCGAACTAGCGGGGGACTTCGAGTGATTGGGTGGTGACAAGACGATGAACGCGCGGTTGCCGATGACTGATCCGTTTGCACGCTGGGGCGCGACGATGGTGCGGCTGCGATGGCTGGTCCTCGCCGTCTGGATCGCGCTGATCGTCGTCGCCGGCGGTGTATTTGCTCCCAAGGCGGGCACCGTCCTGAAAGCGGGCGGCGTCGTCGGCGGCGGCGACTCCGCCAAAGCCGCGAGTATTCTCCAGAATGAGTTCAACGCTTCCAGTGCCAACAGTGTAGCGATTGTCTTTCGGTCTACCACGCAGACCGCGGACGACGAGAGCTTCCGCAGCGCCGTGACCAGCGCCATCGACCAGATAGCGAAGATTCACGGCGTGCGCAGCATCGACAACTACTACCAGACATCAAATCCGTTGCTGCTGAGCCCAACGCGTAATACGTTAATCGTGGTCGTGGCACTGGAGGGCGACGAAGGAGCGGTCCAAGCGCTCGTCCCCACCGTTCGCGACCGGCTCACCAACGTCCCGCTCGAGCACTACGTGACCGGGCTGCCCGCCGTCAATCGTGACATTCAGAAGACGAGCGAACAGGATCTGTCGCGGGCAGAGGTCTTCACGATTCCAATCGTCGTGTTCCTGCTGCTCCTCGTCTTTCGTACCGTGATTTCGGCGGCGATCCCGCTGATCCTCGGCGTCGGCAGCGTCGTGATGGCGCTCTCGATCATCTACATCATTGGCTCACTCACTGCGACGTCGATCTTTGCGCTCAACGTGACCTCGATGATCGGGTTGGGGTTAGGGATCGATTTTGCGCTTATCGTGGTCAATCGCTTTAGAGAAGAACGGGCGGAAGGTCGTAGCCCAAGCGACGCTGTCGTGGCCACCATGGCGACGGCCGGCCGCTCCATCACCTACTCCGCCGTCACCGTCATCGCCGGTATGATCGTCCTCACCTTGCTCCTGCTTGACCTCACGATTGTGCGCTCGATCAGCCTGGCGGTGATGATCGTGGCCGTGATGGCGCTGCTGGCCGGGCTCACACTGCTGCCTGCGTTGCTTTCCATCCTCGGCCATCGCATCGAATGGCTGCGGGTGATCCCGCGTCGCTCGAGCGGAGCAAGCAGTGAGGACGGCGTCTGGTACCGGTTCAGCCACGCGATCATGCGCCGGCCCTGGGCCTGGCTCGCCTTCTCCCTGGTGATCTTGCTAATCATTGCCTCGCCGCTGCGCCAGCTCAATCTGATCGGCTCCACGCCGGGCGTCCTGCCGAGGACCATCGAGTCCGTCCAGGGAGGACGGGCGATCAGCGAGGCGTTTGGCGCCAACCGACTCACGCCGATCCAGGTGGTGATCAGAGGGAACGGTAAAGACTCGGCCTGGTCGGCGTCCTTCCGGCAGGGTCTGGCCACGCTGGCCGCCACCGTGAACGACGACCCACGCACGGATCAGTCGTTCTCGCTGGCCACGCTGCCCTCGCTGGCAACCACGGCCGACGGCTTGCCCTTGGGTCTGGAACTGACTTCGTTAATCGACGCGCCGATCGCCGCGATTCCGGCGGCGCCGGCTTTTGTCGGCTTTGGCCGACTGACTTTGTCCGCCGGTACCAGCTTCCCGATGAACTCGTACCTGGCAGCGCAGGTCATTCGCCTCGACTCGGGCAGCCTGGCCGTCAATGCTCAGGGCAAGGTCGCCGTCTATCCACCGGAACCGACCGACGAGGCGGCGCTCGCCCAGACCGGGCCGCCGGTCGTGCGGGAGCCGAAGCTGGTCGGCGACTCCTTCACGATGGGGCCGGGCGACCAGCTCTCCATCCCTATGAACCAGCGGGTGGCCGTGCAGGTCATGGGTGGCACGGCGCAGGTGACGGTCATCTCGATGTACGTGATCCGTACCGCGGCGCAGCGACAGGCAAACTGGGGTGAAGGTAGTCCGGCACCTGACATGTTCCAGAACCTGCCCCGTGAAGTGCTGGGTTCTGCCGTCGTCAACCGGCTCCCAACGCACGGCGCGGTGGTCGTGCTCGACGAGGGCACCTTACAGCCCGGTTCGAAGGTGCCCCGTCACACTCACCCCGGCCCTGAGTACATCTATGTCGAATCGGGCTCATTTTCGCCGTTTGAAGCACCGTTGGACGAGATGACGATCACTGCGGCCGACGGCAGCCCTGAGGAGGGCATCCCCGGTAGCCCGACGACCTTGCTGGCGGGCGGCAAGGCGATCGTGCAGGCGGGCCAGATCCACCGTGCCCTGAATCAGGGCGGAGCTACCAGCAAGGACCCGACCAAGTTCCTGTCGATGCGCATCTATTCAGTCGACGAGCCACGTGCCCAGCTCATCGAGCGGCCGAAGGACGCCGGCCCCGAACTCCTCAGTGCAATCCCGAAAGAGAGTTTCGTCGCGGATCCCATCCGGAAAGCAACTACGGCGCGCTTTGTCAACGTCAATGGTAATAATGACACGGCGCTCCTGACGATCTTCTCAAGCTTTGGCGAGTACACGCCGCAGCACGAAGCATTTGTCAAGGATCTTCGCACGAGGATCATTCCCGGTATTCCCGAGCTGCGCGGCGACCACGTCTACGTCGGCGGCGATTCAGCGAGTTTCCTCGACTTCAGAGATGCGCTCTACGGCCGCTTTCCGCTGCTCGGGGCGATGGTTATGCTGATGACCTTCATCATCTTGATGATGTTCTTCCAGTCGGTATTCCTGCCGCTCAAGGCGATCCTGCTCAACCTCGCCTCGATCACCGCGACCTACGGCGCGCTCGTGCTGATTTTCCAGCACGGGTGGGGGTCTTCCCTTATCGGCCTGCAGCCAATCGGCGCACTGGCCGTCATATCCCCAGCGATCCTCTTCGTGATCCTGTTCGGCATGTCCACCGACTACGAGGTCTTCATGCTTTCGCGCGTGAAGGAGTACTACCACGAGACTGGCAACAACGAGGAGGCGGTTGCGCGAGGCCTGCAGCATACCGCCGGTGTGATCACGGCGGCGGGCCTGATCCTCGTGGGAACCTTCGGCTCGTTCGCTTCAGCAGACGTGGTCATCGTTAAAGAGATCGGCCTCGGCCTGGCGATCGGGGTGCTGCTCGACTCGACCATCGTGCGCGTGATCATGGTGCCGGCCAGTATGCGCCTGATGGGTCATTGGAACTGGTGGATGCCCGGCTGGCTCGGACGGATCGTGCCCGAGCTCAGCGAAGGACCTGCACCCGCATTCGCAGGCGCGGCGGCTCGTCACGCCCTGGGGTCGTCGTTCGCACGA
>DAINCT010000218.1:0-6635 GCA_036732245.1 Chloroflexota bacterium
GCACCGAGCTACCTCCGTAACTGAGAAAGGGTAGTGGCACACCGGTGAGCGGCATCAGCCTGGTCGTGCCACCCACGATCACGATGGTCTGGATCGCCAGCGTCGCCATCAGTCCAGCGGCCAGCAGCTTTTCAAAGCCGTCCTGCGCCGAAATAGCAACCGACAGTCCGCGAAACACCAAAAATATGAGTAAACCAAGCAAACAGGCCACGCCCGCCAATCCCAACTCTTCGCCGAGCGCGGAAAGGATGAAATCCGTGGTGACGACCGGGACGAAGTTCGGGTGTCCCTGACCGAGGCCCTGCCCGCCGACCCCACCAACACCCAGGGCGATCAGTCCTTGCACTACCTGATAGCCCGTGCCCGAGGCTCGTGACCACGGGTCGAGCCAGAGTTCGGTCCGACTGCGCACATGGGAAAAGAGGTGAAACGCGAGAAAGACCCCAGCCACGAACATGAGCAAGCCCGATATCGGGTAGATCGCGCGGGCGGTCCCGATGTAGATCATCGCCAGAAAGATGCCGAGAAACAAAAGTGCGCTTCCCAGGTCGTTTTGCTTCACCAACAGCAATAACGAGAGGCCCCACATCACGACCAGCGGAGCCAGGTACTGGAAAGGTGGGATGCGGATCGGTCCGATCTGGATGCGGGCGGACGCGAGGAGTTCGCGTTTCTCGTCCAGGTAGGCGGCGAAAAAGATCGCCATTAGTATTTTCAACAATTCCACCGGTTGAAGGTACACGCCGTGGAACCCGATCCAACGTTTGTAGCCGCTGCCGGACACGTCCGTGCCGGCCACGATCGTGGCGACGATCAGTAGCAGGCCGAGGAACGCCCATGAATACTTGTACAGTCGGAGCGTGCTCACGCGGCGCGGGAATATTAACACGGCGCCGAGCGCGACCTCTCCGAGCACGGTCCAGAACAGTTGGCGGTGGCCCAGTGCTGGGTCAAGGCGCGTGATGACCAGGATGCCGATCCCCGCCATCAGCGCCATGATCGGAAATACGAGTTGATCGGCCCGCGTGGCGAACTTACCCATCCAGAGGCTGAGCACGATCGTACTTGCCACGTACATTGCGGGATACCGGAGATCGGACTGTATCACGTGACGGTGCTGCGCGAGAGACAGGAGGGCAAATCCTCCCGTCACAATCACGCCGCCGAAAATCAGCAGTGCGAGCTCCGTCCAGCGTACGCGATAGCCGCGCACTACAGTTCCACCATTTTGAACTTGATCTGACCGAATTCCACGACATCTCCCGGCTTCATTGCGACCGGTCGCCGCACGTCTTTGCCGTTGAGTCTGGTGCCGTTTGTGCTGCCGGAGTCACTCAGAACCCAGCCCTTGCCGTTCCATGTCACCGTCGCATGTTCCGATGAGATAAAGGTGTCGTCAAGAACAATATCGTTGGCCGAATCGCGTCCAACCGACGTCGTGGAGAGTAGCGGAATGCGCTCGCCCGCCTCCAGGCCGGTCTCTCCAGGTTCCATGACCAGCAGATCTCCAGGGGCGCGCTCCCCCTGGGTAAGGGACCGGGCGCGCAATTCGCGACGCAGCAGAAGTGCGAGGGCCAGCAGGAACAGGTAGAGCGCAACCACGAACGCCACACGCCCCAACAACAGGATGTCGTCGACGCTCAAGCGTGGCCTACTGGTCCCACACGATCTCGAGGCCACCCAGGGAGACCTTGTCCCCCGGCTTCAATGGCGCCTCCTTAATCATCTTGCCATTGAGAGCCGTTCCGTTCGTGCTGCCGGTATCTCGTACCACCCACCGTCCGGACTGTTGAACGAGCTCAGCATGGTGGCGCGACACGCGCTTATCGCTCAACACGATATCGTTGTCGGCCAGCCGGCCGATTTTGGTGGGTGATCGAAGAACCGCGTATGACTGGTTTTCCCAGATGAGGTTCGGTGTGCCGGCCCGTGGGGCCGTCGGATTCTCCACCTGAGGCAGAACAGACGTGTACTGAGGGACTGAGGGAGCATCTGACTCGATGTCCATCATTTGCGCTTCGACCGCCAGGTCTCCGGAATCGACTTCATCGTCCACATGGAAAGTGACGAGTGGACGGTCGATCATGTGGAACCGCCGTTGTCGCGCGATCCGACCGAGATGCGACTCCAGGTTCTTCGCCATTGAGCCCCGGGCACCCTCGAAGTGCTCGTAATCTGCCTTGCTTAAAAAGACGTCGTACGCGTTCGGCACCAGCACGCCTTCCATGCCGACTGACTGTTCCGCTTCCATGACGCGCACCAGCCGCTTGCCGATTTCGACCGGCTGAAGGTGACTGCCCGCGGCGCGCGTAAAGGTGCGTTCCATCAATCGTTCGACGAAGCTTTCAAATCGATCGATCAGGTTCACGCCTCATTATAGGAGCGACGACCCGGACATCTTCGTCCGGAGAGGGAGCTCCTGCGGCAGCCGAGCCGCCTGATACTTGTCGAAAAAGTGGCCGCCGGCCCTCGGGCCGGCGGCTATGAGAATCGAAACTATCGAGTCAGTCGTCAGGCCGACTCGTTCTCGGCCACGTACTCTTCGTTGCGGGTAGGAAGCGTGGACGGCTCCAGAATTGGGCTGTCCTGCTTCAAAATCACTCGATCGGTAATCGTACACGAATGAATGTCGTTACGTGACGGGATTTCGTACATGACGTCGAGCAGTGTTTCTTCCACGATGCTTCTCAAGCCTCGGGCGCCCGTCTTCTGTGCCAGTGCCTGCACGGCCGTCTGCTCGAGGGCCTCCGTCGTGAAGATCAACTCCACCTTATCGAGGTCAAAAAACTTCTTGTACTGTTTGATGATCGCATTCTTCGGCTCCGTCAGGATGCGGATCATGGTGTCCTTGTCGAGCGGCTCGAGACCAACTATGACCGGCAAGCGGCCGACGAACTCTGGGATGAGTCCGTACTGTAGCAAGTCTTCGGGCGTGATGGCGTTCCCCGCGACTACTTCCTCGTCGGTCTTGTGTAGAGTCGTATAGCCGATAGAACGATGCTTGCCCGCGCGCTTCTCGATGATCCCGTCCAGGCCCTCGAAGGCGCCCCCACAAATGAAGAGGATATTGGCGGTATTGATCTGGATGAAGTCCTGATGAGGGTGCTTGCGGCCGCCTTGCGGCGGCACGTTTGCCACGGTGCCCTCGATGATCTTGAGCAACGCCTGCTGGACGCCCTCGCCTGACACATCGCGCGTAATCGAGGGGTTATCCGACTTGCGGGCAATCTTGTCGATCTCGTCGATGTAGACGATGCCCTTCTCCGCTCGACTGATGTCGAAGTCGGCTGACTGGATGAGCCTCAGCAGAATGTTCTCGACGTCCTCACCCACATAGCCGGCCTCGGTGAGCGCCGTGGCGTCGGCTATACAGAAGGGCACATCTAGGATCTTCGCGAGGGTTTGTGCCAGCAGAGTCTTCCCGCACCCAGTCGGCCCCACCAGCAGGATGTTGCTTTTGCCGAGCTCGACATCGTCGATCTGCATTCCGGCAGCCACTCTCTTGTAGTGGTTGTACACGGCGACGGACAGCACTTTTTTGGCTCGGTCCTGACCGATGACGTATTGATTCAACTGTTCCATGATCCGCTTGGGCGTTGGGATCTTGGTGATTGGGAGGCGTGCCGCGGCCGGGGCAGCCTGTTCCTCTGCGATGATCTCCTGACAGAGATCGATGCACTCATCGCAAATGTAAACACCGCCAGGACCAGCAATGAGTCGATGAACCTGTTCCTGGCTCTTGCCACAGAACGAGCATCGGTACTGGACCCTCGGGTTCTTGGAACCCGCCATATGCCTTAACTCCCTACCGCAACCGCGGGAACATTCTCCTGGCTGACCACTTCATCCACCAGGCCGTATTCCTTCGCCTCCTCGGCGTTGAAAAAACGGTCGCGACTGAAGTCTTCTCGGATTCGTCCTACAGGTTGCCCCGTATGGTTCGCCAGTATATCAAAGTTTCGCTGGTGTAGGCGCAGGAGTTCACGCGCGTGAATCTCCACATCTGGAGCATATCCGCCGAGGTTCTGCATCCCTGCGGGGTGCATATGCACCGTTGCATTCGGTAATGCGTATCGCTTGCCGGCCGCCCCACCCGCCAGCAGAACTGTCGCCATGCTTCCACAGAAGCCCATGCACATCGTCGCCACGTCGGGAGCGATGTGCTGCATGGTGTCATAGATGGCAAGCCCCGAATACACCACGCCCCCGGGACTGTTGATGTACATGAAGATGTCTCGCTCCGGATCCTCGCTCTGCAGGAACAACAACTGCGCCGTCACCAGGGCGGAAATAGTGTCGTCAATGGGCGTCGTGATGAAGATCAGACGATCCTTGAGCATACGCGAGTAAATGTCGAATGCCCGTTCGCCTCGGTTGGTCGTCTCAATAACGGTCGGGACTAGATAGCTTTCCATTGCCACTCCTTGGCGGTTAGCCGCCGACCTCGACGGCTACGGTTTCTTCGGTGTCTTCCGCCGCGGCGGCTGTTTGATCGGCGATCGCTTCGGTGGCTTCGGTGGATACCTCTTCGCCGCCCGTCACGGTCCCGACCAGGGTCTGTACTGCCCGCTGTCGGCGCAGGCGGTTCCGAATGTTGTTGCGCACCCCCGAGGATGATCGCAGCCGACGACGCTCTGCGTCGCTGGTTTGCATACTTCTGAGAGCGTCCTCCAACGCGGCGTCCAGTTCGCGGTTGGTGACCGTAATACTCTCGGCATCGGCGATGGCGCCGAGCACAAGCGACTGCTTGACGTTTTTCGTGGCCGAATCTCGCATATCGTGGCGCAAGTCAGCCTCGGACTTTTGCGTTGCCTCCAGGTACGTGTCTAGCGACAGTCTCTGTCGTTCAAAGGTGACCCGCATGTCTTCGATCGTGCGGTCGATTTCTTCCTCTACCAACACCGGCGGGATGTCGATAAACGTTCGTTCCGTTACGGCTTGTACCGCATCCGTGACCAGCTTCTCGTCAGCCTCCATGCGCCGTTCTAACTCGATGTTGCTCCGTATAGCGTCACATAACTCTTCGAATGTGGGAAATGCGCTGACACTCTGAGCGAAATCGTCGTCAAGATCCGGCAACACCTTGCGCTTGGTCTCTTTCGCCAGGACGCGCACCAGCATCGTCTTGCTGGCCAGATTTTCGTCGCCGTATGTCGGCGGCAGCGACAACGCTACTTCGCGGATCTCGCCGGCTGATATGCCCACAAGTTCGGCCGATAAGCCGGGAAGTGTCACGTCCGGCTCGCCGTTTTCTTCGTCAGTCAACTCGAATTCGGCGTTGTCGTTGTTGATGATTTCTTCACCGTCGACGCGCCCTGTGACATTGATCGTCACGACGTCACCGAATTGCGCCGGTCGGTTCACCGGCTCGAGAGTGGCGTTTCGCTGCCGAATGTCCTCGAGCACCTCGTTCACGTCATCATCCGAGACCTCGACCGGCTCCCGCTCGACCCGAATGGTGCTGTAATCCGGGAGCTGCACCTCGGGCTTCACGGCGACCGTCGCCTCGAAGTGAAAGGGCTCGCCGACTTCGACGTGCTCGTGTGCATCCGGACCGGTATCGATCTCGGCCTGGTCGATCGGAGTGAGGTTCTCCGTGTCAATCGCCTTGCGATATCCCCATCGCACCGCTTCATCGGTCGCCTCGTGCAGAAAATACTCAGCACCCACCATTCGCTCCACCACGGCGCGCGGTGCCTTCCCCTTGCGGAATCCCGGAACGCTTACGCGCTGCACCAACTGCTTATAGGTGCGATCCAGGGCCGCTTCCACCTCGTCGGGTGTGAGCTCTACCTTAAGGGCAACGCGGCTTTCAGGGAGCCTGGTAACTTCTACGTTCATGTACTACCTTAAATTCAATTACCGGCCGACTTGAAGCCAGGGGCCAAGTATCCTTTCGAGGAAACCATGTGCTCGATACGTTGGTGGTGGGGACGGAGGGACTCGAACCCTCACGCCAAAAGGCACATGATCCTAAGTCATGCCTGTCTACCAGTTCCAGCACATCCCCATGGCAATCATGGCTCCGCGACCTTGCCTTGAGCATATCAGATTGGCTCCCTGACTCAGGTTTTTGAACGTGGAGCGTGATAGAATCGCCGGGTTCAACCGGCTTCGCCGACGTGGCGGAATTGGCATACGCACGGGACTTAAAATCCCGGGGCCTTTGGGCATTGTGGGTTCGAGTCCCACCGTCGGCACCAAACCGGACGCGGGAGCTGCAAGCACGCATGACAGACGGTGACTTCCTGGACGAAAATTGCGAGAATTGTCGGTTCCTACAGGCGGACGATCGCTGCGGGAACGCCGAGTCGGTGTACTATCTCCGAGACATGGTCTATCGTGATGGCGATGAGGTGCTGCAGACCGGGTGGTGCGACTTTTGGTCGCCGAATTCTGAAGGGTAGACGTGGGACGAGTGGCGTGTACCGCAGGGCCTGAACAGGACTGATGAGTGCCGACCCCCGCTCACGCGCTAGGCGTCGTCGCGACGCCGAGCATCGGCTCAACTAAGCAACGACACGGACGTCAACGACGCCGGGCGGAACTGTCGCGACATCTGCTTCGGGCGCGCGATTTCATCGACGCGAACTACGCGCAGACGCTTTCGATCGCGGATATTGCGCGGGCGGCAC
>DAINCT010000219.1:0-6624 GCA_036732245.1 Chloroflexota bacterium
GAGACCTATCACAGTTGAGGAGTATTCAGGCGATTTCACCCGATCCGGTGAATGGTACGAATACCCTGCACAGACTCCCACGTCTGGCGGGGTTCTTTTATCGATTTTGTAAATACCTTGAATAGCGAGACGACATTCCGTCACACATCGCGGCTGGTAACTGAGGCATATAGGCGGGTACCGGGTGTGTCGATGGCTCTTTGGATAAGACTGCAGATCCTGGCAAGGATGAAGGATGCGGGTCAATCGACCAAGAGGAGTTATTCGCCATCGCCGTCACCTTCCGTGGCGACTCCCTCACGACCTATGACCTGGCCGACGAACTGATCGAGTTGGCGGACCGGGCTCATCGGAAAGTACCGGAACGACGCCGGTCCGCTGCGGGTCCTGCAGCGTGGGGCGACGATGGACGACCTGTTCGCACTCGTCCCACGGCCTGTGATACGCGATATCTGCCTCCTGTCGCGCCGATTCCTTCCCGATATGGCCATACGCGTGGAGAGCGACCCACCAGGAGCCGAACCGCAAGAGCGCCGGCTCACCGATCCAATCGACTCGTCCCTGCCTGGCTTGCCGCACCTGGACCGGGATGCGGCCGAATTGTCGCAGCCGTCACCTCTTCCCGGCAGTGGGGACACACCGTGATGAGCGTGATCTCGTGGCCGCAGCTTACGTGCTCGAGCAGCAACGGCGGCCCGTCCTCGCCTGCCGTCGAGCAGTCGCCCCAGCGCAGCAGGCTGAGGATGACGGGATGGAGATCGAGCCCCTTCTCGGTGAGTTGGTATTCGAACCGCTCGGGCCGCTCCTGATATTGGTGCCGCTCCAGGACGCCATGCTCTACCAGGGTTTTGAGGCGAATGCGACACTCACTCCCCTCTCCCATCGCAATGGGACATCGCGGACATCACGCAGTGATGGTCGCGCAGCAGATGATCGCGTAGCAGGGGCCGGGGGTGAGGGTCGCTTAGCGCCTCAGATTGTCTTCTCGGGCACGTCCATGAAGTCGGATATCTGTTTCCGTGAGGTGAGGCCGAGCTTGCTCAGGATGTTGCCGACGTGGGTGTCGACGGTGCGCTGGGAGATGCCGAGCTGGTCCGAGATCCGGCGGTTCGTCAATCCCTCCGAGACGAGAGATGCTATCTCCTGCTCTCGCCGGGAGAGCGAGTCGAGCTCCTCTTCCGACGGCGGGGTGAATGCATCGGCGGCATGCTCCGGCTCTTCCTCCGGTGTCGACATCGCATAGGCAACCGCGTCTTCCAGCGTCATGGCGCTGCCGGCGCTCCGCAATGCGTCGCATGCCCTCTCACCGAGCGTGGAGCTCAGCCCAGAAATCACCTCTTCCAACGCGCGAATGAAATTGAGCTGACGTGGCGCCCCGATGGATTCGCGTAACGTGTCCGCGGCACCCAGAAGACGAGCGGCGTGCCCAGGCTGACCCTCGTGGTACGCCACGACTGCGAAAAGATCGAGATCGACCGCCACGTACCTCTTATCGCCTACCTCCATAACATTCGAGAGAGATTCGGTCAACAGCGACCTGGCACGCGGAAAGTCAGATCGCTTCCTGGCGAGGATTGAGAGGTTCGAGAGCAGGATTCCCACCAGCAGCTGGTTGTCGAACTCGCGATAGATGGCGAGACTCTCCTCCTGCAGCTCTTGCGATCGCTCCAGATCGCCGGTCTCATCCGCGATCAAGCCCAGCTCTCCTAACGAGGTGGCGACACCGTTCCGATCGCCTAGCTTGCGGCGAAGCGCGAGGGCATGCTCGTGGAACTCTATTGCCCGCACCCACTCGCGCCTCTGGAATCTGATGGCTCCGAGTAGGCTCAGGCCCTCGGAAAGTCCCTTATCATCACCCAGATCCGTATAGAGGCGCACGGCCTGTTCGGAAAGCCGGCCCGCTCGCTCGTACTCTCGCTGCCCGAACGCAAGCATGGCACTCGCGTATACAACGTCCGCGAAATCGTGAGGGTCGGCGCGCTCACCCTGGTCGATCGCCTGCTGCAGCCATCTCTGTCCCTCTCGCAAGCTGCTCCGGCTTGCCCAGAAGCGCCAAATCCGGCCCGCCAGCCGAACCCCCACCTCGACGTCGCCCCTATCCGAGAAGGACCAGGCCAGCGCCTCCCGAAGATTGTCTTCCTCCATCTGGAGCCGGTCCAGCCAGATCGCCTGTCCGGTTCCCCGCAGATGCGGCGCGGCCGATCCCGCCAGCTGCAGGTAGAGCTGCGCGTGTCGAGATCTGACCAGGGGATCGAGTCCGCTTTCCTTCAGAAGACCTTGCGCGTACTGGCGCACTGGCTCGAGCATGCGATACCGCACCGTGCCGTGGCGGCTTCCCTCAGCTGCCACGAGTGACTTGTCCACGAGCTGGGAGAGCGAGTTCAGCACGTCCTCCGCCTCCAGGAGGCCTTCCGCCGCCTCGAGCATCCAACCGCCGGCGAACACCGACAGGTGTGCGAAGAGCCGGCGCTCCTCCTCGCCCAGCAGGTTGTAGCTCCAGTCGAAGGTGGCCCGCAGGGTCTGTTGCCGGGTAACGGCGGTTCGGCGGCCGGCGGTCAACAGGTCAAGCGCATCGACGAGGCGGGCGGCAAGCTCCTCAACCGAGAGAACGCCGATTCGTGCCGCGGCCAGCTCGATCGCCAGCGGGATGCCGTCGACCCGCCGACAGATCTCGGTTACTGCCGCGGCATTCTGGCCGGACAGCAGAAACGTGGGTTGCCGGTATTGAGCCCGATCGACGAAGAGGCGCACTGCCTCGCAGCCGAGGAGCTCGTCAATAGAGGGCGCCTGGACAAAGTCGGGTACGGAGAATGGGATGACCACGACGGTTACCTCTCCATCGACGCCGAGCGCCTCCCGGCTGGTCGCCAGAATGTGCAGCTCTGGACAGGAGTGCAAGAGCATCTTTGTCACCACAGCGCAGGCTTCGACCAGATGCTCGCAGTTATCGAGCACCAAGAGGAGGTGTTTCGATTGCAGGGCGTCGACGAGGGTGGTCACCAGCGACTGGCCTGCTTGTTCAGCTATCCCCAGGACACCCGCCGCGGCCTGAGCGACCTGGGTGGGGTCGGCCAGCGACGCAAGCTCGGCCAGCCAGATGCCGTCGCGGTAGCGGTCGACCAGGTCCTGGGCCACCTGCAAGGCCAGCCTTGTTTTGCCGGCGCCGCCTGTACCTGTCATCGTGAGCAACCGCGCCGTTCCCAGCAGACGCTTCACTTCTTCTATCTCGTGTTCTCGTCCGATAAAGCTGGTCAGGGCAGCAGGTAGGTTGTGGCGGCGAAGTGATGTGACACCGACAGACCGCCCTACAGGCCCTAGTAACGTTCCTGTGAGGATCTGCTCGTACAACTGCCGGCACGTTTCGTCCGGCTCGGCATCCAACTCCTCCCGCAAGGCATGCTGCAGTTGCTCGTACTGGCGGAGGGCTCGATGTCGTTGGCCAGATCGGGCGTAGAGTCGCATCAACCCCGCATGCGCTTCCTCGCACACGGGATCATTCGTCAGCGCTCGTTGCAATACCTCGATGGCCCGACCCGGCTGCTCGCACTGCTCTTCCAGCATGGCCAACTCCAGGAGGAGGGCGAGATGGAGCAACCGTGCCCCTTCCCGCCGATTGGCAACCCAATCCTCATAGAGGTCGTCGGGGAGGAGATCGCCGGTGTACAGGGCAATTGCGGACCGATAGGTGGCCGGGTCGCCCGTGCGACGCGCTGCCGCAGCGTCTCTTTCGAACGCCTCGACGTCCACCCACAGGACATCAGGAGGAGCCAGCACGACACTATCGCTTCGCAGACGAAGGTGGGGAGACTCCGTGCCAGGATTCAGGGTGCGACGAGCTACATGGAGCGCATAGTAAAGATTGTTGGTGGCAGCTTTCGAATCGACATCGGGCCAGAGCACGTTCAGTATTTGTTCGCGATGCATACGGTGGGTCGGGCTCAGGGCCAGGAGCTTGACGAGAGATGCGGCCTTACGGAGGCGCCAGACATCGTCGGCGACCAGGCAAGAGTCCACAGATACTCGAAAGCCACCGAGTAAATGAATTCGAAGGGAATGGATGGGCAGGTCAGCTGGCCTATTGGTCTCTGGCATTGCAGAAACCTCCGGTTGGCAACAGCAAGTAAAGGAGGACGCTCTTACCTGCCAGGTTACAATCCTCCGAGAGAATCATCAATGACGAGTATCAAATCTCCGAAGCCTGCCGAGAGTCGATCGTGATTAGCCCGGTTTGAGACTGCCCAGGCCGCTACCCGGGCGCGAGACGTCAGCCGACCTTGGTCACTATGTTGCTCACGTGGGTGTTGGCGGTTCGCTCCGCGAATGTGAGTTTGTCCGCTGCCGGCCGCGTGCGGAACTCATTCAACACCGAGGCATCGACGCCGGGATCGCCGAGTCCCACCATGAGCGCGTCCTTCCAGTCGATGTGGCCGCGCACCGCCGGTGCACACTCTTTTACGGCCCTTCTTCTCCCTTCGTTACGACAAAATCAGCGGGCACCTAGGTCTACCAGCGGGCCGCGAGACGTTAGGGGCCCTTCTTGCGTGGCTTTGTCAGGCACAGGGACAGGAGCAATCGTTGGCTGATGTCGGCCCAGATGTCAGCCATCGGGTGGTGAAACACCGGATGGACCGTTATTGCTGGTGTGCTGTAAACGCGTAGGTTTTGCATGACGTTTCGGCCACCCGCCCGCTTCACGGATGACTCATCCTCTTCCAATTGAGTCACCCATCGTGACGGCACGGCGTCTGAACGTGACGAGCGGAATGCTACTGCTGCCAGTCGTCCAGCTCCCTTTCAGATTCCGCTGGTAGTTGAGGCCTAACAATGGGTGGCGACAGACGCGCGGCGCGACAGCCGACTCACGGGCACCTTTGCGTGCTACCACAGATCGACTCTGTATCTGCGGCGTCAGAGCCAAGTGGTGATGAGCGCGACCACTGCCGCCAGTACCACGCACACCATCGCCACGCCGATCGCGAATACCACCACAGCCCCAAGGTGTCGCGAACCGTGGTCAATGAAGGGGAAGAGCCGCTGACATAACCCGCGGGAACCGTAATACTTCGCACCCAGACTGCTCGCGTGGAGCCGTGTCACAATCTCACCCTGCACCCGTTGTTTCTGTAGACGGAGTACAGATGGGTATCGAGGGGGCAAGCCAATGAACCGTACCGTATTCTCACTCGTCGTTCTGCTCGTTTCGGTTGTGGTAGTTGTCACCTCGGCGCGGGCGAAGGCCAGCGTCCTGGGGCTGAATCCCCCACCGTCGGTGGTCGGCCCGCCTTCCGGGGTACCGATACCGCCGCCCGGTGGACCTCCGAAACCGACCGGGCCGTACCTCGCCGCCGCGACGCTGTATCCCTACGACTTCCAGTACCACCTGCAGGTGTATGGAAACGGCTTCAAGGCGGACGAGCGAGTCACGATCACCGCCGAGCATGTGACGATGCAGCCGGTGGTCGTCACCGCGGGCGACGGTGGCAGCTTTGTGGCCACGGTCGACTTCACATGGGTCTTCTGCGGCCCCAGAGCGACCTCCGCTGTCGCCCCGGCGTTCACCGCACGTGGCGACACGGGAACGACCGCAAGCTTTTCACTGCTCAGTCCACCGTGTCCCGAGATGACGGCACGCGAGCATCTGCAGCTTCCGCCTCCCCAGCCCGGTGGCGGCGTCGTCTCGAGCGGTACAGCTGTGGTCGTCGGTACAGCGGTTGCCGTGCCTGGTGGTTCGCTGCCTCCAGATACGCCGCCCGTGGCCGTGACGCCGCACCCGATGCCCACGCAAACCCCGCGTCTCGTGACGTTCGATTTGCAGGCGTTCGGCTTTGTCCCGGGCGAGCATGTGACGCTCCAAGAGCGCAACTCACCAGGTGGCACGCCAGCCGCCGTCAACGACGTCGCCGACGGCCAGGGACGCCTCGAGGTCGGCATGGAGGAGTATGTGCCGGGCTTCTGCAGTGGCGCACTCATGCCGCCGATGGTCGCCGCCACCGGCGATCAGGGGACTGCCGTGGTGACGCCGCTCTCCTGGATTGCACCGTTGATCGCATGCCCGACGATGGGGGCACCGAACGGCGATGGGACGGGTCTCCCGTCACCCGTTCCGCCGGCGATGGTGAAGGGGCTCGCCCTGGGAATCCGCAACAGCGTCGTTCACCCAGGGAAAGGACAGACGCTCAGCATCCACCGGACCGGTGCGGGCATCGCCCGTGTGATCGTCCGGTATCCCATCCATGGAGTCATGCGACGGACGGTCAGCATCGACGACGGTGGCCGGGGTCAGGTGCGCTGGACCGTTCCGCGCGGCGCGCATCGTGGTACGGCTCATGTGCAGGTGATGGTCGATCCAGGAGGATTGTCGCTGGCGACGACATTCCAGGTGCCCTAGTCATTCTGGTTGCCGTCTCCCATCCCCATCCGACGATAGGGAGGGCAGCGCGAGCAGCTAAGAAGTCAACCTGCTAGCCTACGTTCCGAAGAAGTGCAGCACGAAGTAGGTTGCCTTGTTCGGAGCCTGCCGGTTGTAATCAGCATCATCTGACCGATCTCTTAGCCGAACGCGAGGGGATTGGTGTCTCTCGGTCCACGGTGCTTTGCACCCTGTAAGAGGAGGGAATCACCAGT
>DAINCT010000220.1:0-1895 GCA_036732245.1 Chloroflexota bacterium
ACCTTCGAAAATTTGAGCTCCCGGTACGAAAGCACTCGCCGCCTCCTCGTCACCAGCTGAATTCGCCACCGTTCCCACTGCAAGTTCTCCCGCTCCGAGCGACGCTTCACCAGACACGCGACTTGCCAGGAGAGAGAACGTCCCCGAGGCAGATGTCGTTACGACCGCGCTGCCAGTAGCGCCGCCACCGACCCGCGTCAGCGAGAGGGGAATGGACGCCCCTCCCACTGCAACGCCTGAAATGCTGTCTGAACGAGCCCGGATACTGAATGGCACGATTCTCATCGAGTCAGTTTTGCCGCCCGATTGAATGGATACGGTGTCTCCTGCCTGGGTCTCAACCGGGTTGCCTGCCAGATCGTGCAGCATTGCCACGAAGCCGCCGGAATTAACGTCGGCCGTTGCCTCGGCAAGTCCCACAATTCGGCCGTCGCGGCGCAGAGCGAGTGCCACTTGCTGCCCAGGCAACGCAACACCGGTGACCAGGGCATGCCTGATCACGACTGTCATCATGGGTCGCCAGGGATGCAACGCGCTCCTAAATCCCAGAGGCCACAGTGAAGGCGCTTGCTGATGTTGAATCTGTATAAGGACATCGTGCGAGAGCCCGGTCTGTGCCGCCGTCAGATCCTGTGGCTGGACGCCTGCCAAGGAAGCCACGCCGGGCAAGCTCAACAATTGAGCCGCGCTTGCTGTACCTCGAAGCCACACCGCAGCCGCAGCCGGAATAACCTGGAATTGTTGGACGAGCCCCTGACCCCTCAAATCATCAAGAGCAGGAGCAATCGCTTCGGCTTCCTGCGTGATCGACGCTTCGGTTCGTGCAAGCGCCACGGCGGGAGACGAAGTGCCGACGCTGTGTGATTCGGGCAGGTCGAGCAACAACAGCCGTTGGATCGCAGGCGTTTTCAAGGTCCCAACAGACGACGCCAATGATTTTCCGGATCCGGCGGTCGACAGTGTGAGCTGAAGGCCCAACGGGAACGTCGGCCAGCCGCGAGGAGGGTTGACAACCAATGGATCCCGCCCCGGGAGCCAGAGGTAAGAAGCGTGCTCGCCGTCGAACGTGTAGAGCGGATCGGTTCCCTGTCCCGTCCATCCGTATGGATCCGTCACGTGGCAGTTGTGGAAAACGGAGAAGTGAAGGTGCGGACCCGAAGAATGCCCTGTAGTGCCACTGATTCCAATTTCTTGTCCGGCTGTGACCTTGTCCCCCTGTTTCACTTCGATGCTGCTCAAGTGGCCATAGAGCGTCACATAACCATTGTGATGATCGATCAGCACCATTTGACCGTAGCCCGCGTATTGGTCACTCGTATTCCAGCCTGCAAAACTTACGGTTCCCGTGCCGGCCGCCAGGACGGATTGATAGCTCAGTGCAAAGTCGTATCCGTTGTGTCCGTCGTAGTTAAGGAATTGGCGGAGAGACGGCGACCAATAAGCGGGCCACAGGTCGGACTCCTGGCCGTCAGCCGACGTGGCCGTGATGCCGTTGGCGAGCACGATGGTACCGTCGACTGTGTAATCGGGGCTATCGTGATCGAGGAATGACACGAATTCGGTCCATCCCGAGTACGGTGACACCAGGAATGGAAGTGCCGTGCCGTGTTGCTTGCCCCGGCAGGTCAGTTGCGATGGTGCCTGTGCCGACACCGATACGTATGGAGAAGTGATCGAACTCACATCAGCCGGTGGAGCGACGCCAGAGAGCGATGGTGGGCCGGATGCGGTCCCGTTGCCATTGCCTTGCGCTGACGCTGATGGCGAGTTGGATGTCGGCGTCAGCTGTCGCGGCTGCGGGTTCGGGTTCAAAGTGACACCGGGTGATGTCGGACCAGTCTCGTAGCGGGCGGGAGCCGTTGCCAACGCAGTTGGCACAGTATTCGAATCAGGCA
>DAINCT010000220.1:1905-6620 GCA_036732245.1 Chloroflexota bacterium
GGGGAGAAGTTTGCGGCGTTGCGTCGTCCGCCCTTGCGGTCGCTGCAAGAGCAAGCCAGATTCCCACAACACAAATGCAGCGCACAGCTTTCAATCGACGCGGGCCCCTTTCAACGTCAAATTACAAACGTGAGTATACCAGCGTGGCCCGCCACGCGTGCACGAGCAACCGGCCGGCGTTCGTCGCCCACGCATGCGTGATTGGTCATTCTCAGCGACCGTGTCCTTCACGTTCTGGGTACTCGTCGCCCGCCTGACTGTGACCTGGTTGGGAGCGCAGTGTGACCAAAACGAGAGGAACCCGGACACGTTCATTTTCAGTTGAGTCACTTCCGACGGGGGCCAGACAGCCGACAAACTGAGTTGAAGCGATCGGGTGTCGATAAATTGTTGCAACGTCTACAAAAATGAACTAATGACGCGTAATAGATTGCCGCGATATCCACGTCGGCATATGAAGAATTCGTGAAAATCCGATAAAGACGTGTTCATGCAAGACTTGCCACGAATTCATATTGCGTGTAAGCTAGGCGGCAATCCCCCTCCTCACAGACGACCAAATCTCCGACCTTGGAGTACTCCGCTGGGGCAACCACATCGTTCATGGCCTCTACGTAGCGCTGTCGTCTTAGCGCTGATCACGGCGCTCGTCGCTACTGCTGTGCTTCCTTCTCAGCTGCAGGCGAACGCGGCTCGGCCGCCGGCGTCTCAGTCTTTCTCGCTGCCGCAGCCCGTAAAGATCGTCTCCGTTCACCGGTTTCGAACGCAGCAGGTGTCGGCGGGACAGGGACAGATCGGATCATGCGTCTCTGGAAGCGGACTGACATCAACCAACCAGCCGGCTTTCACTCCGGACTGCGTTGCCAGCATATCTCCGCAGGAAGCCTTCAACCCCATCGGCGCCCAACATTCCGTGACCTTCACCTGTGGAAACAGCGCCGGCTTGCTAAATTTCCCGGGGTCCGGCACGCAGGCAGCTCTCCCTGCGGGTTGCTATGACGTGAGAGCGACCTTGATCGACATCACGACCGGAAATGCCGCGACCTTCGACTCGGCGACCTGCGCGAACGTCGGTGTTCCGATCGTTACTTCGTCGGTCGACTGTGCTGGGGCACACAATCCGATCTGCCCGGTCGGATTTAGTTCTATCTCTGGTGCCGCGTGCCAACCGGAAGTGTGTCCGGTCGGCTTCACATTTTTGGGTACGGCTTGCCAGGGTCCTCCCAACGCGAGCGGTGTGTGCCCATCTCAATCGACCGGTGTTACCAACGCGGGCGGAAGCGTCGTATTCTGCGTCTCGGCTACCAGCGTTGCTCCCACTTCAGGCAATCAGATTGTATTGACGTTCAATTCAAGTGCCCCGCACGTCTATTTTGTCGAGGTCTCCGGCTACGTCGGGACGACCTTGGCCGGCACGTGTCCGAGCGGCACTACACTCGTGCGAAACGTGCCCCTCTCGCCTACTGGATTGACAGCCGAAGTCGTGCCGGCGGCATGTCAATTCTCGGTCCGGGCGGAAAAGAAGTACATCGAGGCCACGAATCTTACGATTGTTCCAATCGGAACTTGTACCGGGAGTTTGATCGCACGCGTCAACAATGTAGACTTCGTGTCGCCTTGCTTCTTCAAAGTTAAGGCGACCGGCATGGTCATTCTCAAGACAGGCGTGGACTGCACGAATGGCACGGAACCTTCGACCGGCACGAGCGCCGTCCCAGCCGGCTTTCTGCCGGATCCAGAAACACTGATTCAGCCGGTTTACCAGTGCCTGAACGGTACCCTCTCAGTCATCAACGTGGGAGTGCCCGGGATCCAGGTAAACCTCGAGTCAAATAACGGGAGCTTCAATCCGATTTGTATTCCGGTGTCGCGGGCTCTCGCGTTACTTACGACACCCACCCCAACCGCGACTGCGACGGACACCCCTTTACCCACAGACACTCCGATCCCCGGGACGCCGACCTCGACCCCGACACCCATCCCCACGCCGTCACCGTTTCATCAACCGGCCGCCTGTACTGCCAGCCCGAGCGCCACGCAGCAAATGTTGACTCAGGTCAACCCGGTCGGGCTGGCAGGGAGTTCAAACGTGGATGTAGCCGCGAGCATCGTTGCCCCTCCCGTGCCCGGTCAAGATGTGCTCTTGCAAGGCAACCTTAGGCTCGGGTTCGGAGCCCCGCCAAACTGCAGTCCGTCGAATGAGGCCGCCTGCTACCCAATGTTTGGCACTATTTATTACCCAACCGGAACGACTTTTTGCGATTCGGGGCGCACGGACGCACTCGGAAATGCCTCGTGCACTCAGGATCCAACGCCAATCGACGGTCTACAATTTCCGCAATATGTGCCGACCGACATAAGTTTCGTTACGAACTGCCAGGAATACGGGATACACACGTACTTTGTAGATCCAGCCGGAAATCCGCCACCTGCTTCATATCACTTCGGCGATCCGTTCTGCGTGATCCCCACGGCATTCGGTAATCTCTCGGTTCGAGCGACGTTTTCGTCGACCATCAATACTCAGCCCGCATTGACCACGGGCGACGTCTCTCTCGTCCAGGCCGAATTCGCTACTGCCAGCCCGACGCCGGCCACGCCTCTTCCGACAGACACGCCGACCGCCGGTCCGACCAACACCGGAACGCCGACGTCTACCGCAACGACCAGTCCCACGAGCACCCCACTGCCGACGGACACACCAGTTCCTCCTACTCCAACGGCGAGTGCGACTCCTACGGCCACGGCCACAGCAACCCCACCGCCCCCGCTCAAATTCAGCCTGGATGCGGCGCGGGTGACGCTTCCCAAGCTAGAGAACAAACGCCAGGGAACTGATCAGGTGACGCGCGGCCAGAAGACGTCGCTGGTCATGTACTACACGATCAAGACGATGCCAAGAGCTGTGAAACGCATCACGACCTACCAGATCAAAGACGCCAGCGGTCGCACCGTGTTCGGGGTCACGTTCCCGCCCGGGACTGAGGACCATGGTGGACAGTTTGCCCGTTACACTGCCTACACCGTGCCCGGTAATCTTCCATTTGGTGTGTACACCTATCGGGCCACCCTGACGCTCGGTAAGAGCAGCCAGACCCGTACATGGCTGTTCGCTGTTGTCCGAGGATCTGCCGCGGTAAGCGCCTTTACCCGGCACATTGCACACGCTTATTAGATCGACCGGCGGCTCGATCGGGTTACGACGGTTGGCGGTCTCCGGGATCCAGGTAGCTCACGGCTTCGACCCGATTGCGAGCGTGCAACTTTCGTAACACATTTTGAACGTGTTTCTTTACGGTCGACTCGGAAATGAATAGCTGTTCGGCTATCTCTCGGTCCCGTGCTCCGCGAGCGATTAGGCGCAAAATCTCATCTTCCCGTTCGGTGAGGTTCGTCGGCGGCTTGCGCGCCTGTTCGAGGCCGCCTCGCTGGATATACTTCACCATTCTCGCGGCGACAAACGGGGACAGTGATGACTCGCCCTGCATCGTCTCCCGAATGGCTGCAGTCACGTCATCCGGCGAGACGTCCTTGGTCAAAAACCCGACCGCCCCTGCCTTGATTGACTCGAACAAATTCTCGTCCGTGTCAGAGACGGTGAGCATGACAATGCGCACATCGGGCAGAGCCTCCGAGATGCTCCGCGTTGCTTCCACGCCGCTGACTTTCGGCATGTTGACATCCATGAGAATGATGTCGGGGCTCGCAGCCAACGCACGACTGACAGCCTCCTGGCCATCGCTTGCCTCAGCCACGACCGACATGTCGGGTTCCGCGTCGACGATCTGCTGCACGCCCCTGCGCCAGAACACATGATCGTCTACCAACATGACCTGAATTGGCTTTTCCAAGAATAACTCCTGCAGCCCTTGACGAGAATGTTGATGGTCGCTCGCCTCCGCGAGGCGATGATGCGAAAACTTCTGGAGCCGACGACCGGACTCGAACCGGTAACCCCCTGTTTACAAGACAGGCGCTCTACCTTTGAGCTACGTCGGCGCGCCGCTCACATTGTACCCAACCTGAGAAACGACCCTACGAGGCCGTCGCCCGTTGCCGCACACACTCGAACATCGCGACTGAGCCGGCAACACTCGCGTTCAAACTTTCGATAGACCCGCGCATGGGAAGCTTTACCAGGAGGTCGCAGCTTTCTCTGGTAAGGCGTCGAAGTCCTTCCCCCTCGCCGCCGATGACGAGTGCAAGCGGCACAGTGAGATCCGCATCAAACAACCCCGCGCCGGCCGCTGCATCCAGGCCAACGGTCCATATGCCGGATTGTTTCAATTCTGATAACGCTCGCGTCAAATTGGTGACTTCAAGGATGGGAAGGAGGCTCAGAGCGCCGGCCGACGTTTTCGCAACGGTTCCTGCCAGGGGCGCGCTTCGACGCTCCGGAACCACTACAGCCTGGATCCCGGTCGCTTCGGCCGACCTCAGGAGCGCGCCAAAGTTGTGAGGATCCTGCACCTGGTCAAGTACGAGGATGAATGGCGTCGCCGAAATTCGTGCAACCGTGGCCGCCAGTTCCTCAACAGATGCGAGCCGCTGGATGGAAACCAGAGCTGCCACACCCTGAGTCGTCGCCCCTGGCGCCATTTCTTCCAACTCGCGCATGTGTACTTCGCGTATCGATACGCGCTGCCCACGGGCCCGGGCTTCGATCTCCGCAAGCACCGGGGCCGGTCTCCGGCCTGTTGCGAGCAGTATAGAAC
>DAINCT010000221.1:0-6612 GCA_036732245.1 Chloroflexota bacterium
GTACCGGAACAAGCGGACCTACGCGATCGGTCACGGCTGTGCTGCGGAGTGGGGCAAAGCCAAGCACGAGGCAACGTCGTGGGTCCAGGCTGAACCGCTCCCTGTATATGAGGTCGTCAGCTTGACGCCGAACGTATACGTGACGGATGAAACGGGAATCAGAACGTCGGTCATGGTTAGCATGGCGTCGTTGGCTGATGGAAGCGACGTAGGACGGGTTCAGGTTGAAACTGTTCTGCACCTCTACGATGTGTGGATCACCCAGCAGGAGAGACTCATCCCAGACCTTTTGCCCCGTTTTCGGCCAGCCGCGACCAGGCACATGACGCTCTGTCGTGAGGCGCTGGCTAGGATGCGGGCCGGGTGGGATCTCGTGAACTCAAATCCGATCGCTGGTCGCGCCTTCCGGCTAATGAACGAAGCCATGCTCTACCAGCAGGTGCGATCGCGCTTCGAGCTTCGCGAAGTCGCCGCCGGGGCGGGTGGAATTCTGCGGGTGCAAGGTCCCCACCCGGAGCCTGTTGTGAAGCCCGGGACGGGCAACTGGCGTCCCTTCCAGATCGCCTTCGTCCTGGCTAGCTTGCCTGAACTCGTGGAGCCTTCGCGTGTCACGCGCGAGATAGTAGACCTCATCTTCTTTCCGACTGGTGGAGGTAAGACGGAGGCATACCTCGGTGCGTCGGCGATCAGCTTGCTTGCCCGGCGTCTTCGCAACCCAGAGGACGCGGGAACCGACACGCTCATGCGTTACACGCTGCGGTTACTAACTGCACAGCAGTTTCTTCGTGCTGCGGCATTGGTCTGCGTTCTAGAGGACATCCGATCGAAGAATGCGGCGGACCTCGGCGAGACACGATTTAGTATTGGGATTTGGCTTGGTGGGTCCTCCACTCCGAATACCTGGAAGAGGGCCGTCGAGGTTCTGAGTCAGCTGAGGCGCGACCCGCAGACACAGAACGAGTTTCTGCTTCTCCGCTGTCCTTGGTGCGGGGCTCAGATGGGCACGAAACCGCGAGGGCGAAGCGGTCAGGACGTCATCGGCTACGAGCAAGTCGGGCAGAAGGTCATCTTTCGCTGCGTCGATACGGTCTGTCTGTTTAGCGGGCGGAAGTGGTTGCCGGTGCATGTCGTCGACGACGACATCTACGAAACTCGCCCTTCGATCGTCATCGGTACCGTCGACAAGTTCGCCATGATGGCTTGGCGCCCCGAGTCGAGACGACTGTTCGGCTTAGGCGATGACGGTAGCCGCCAGGTGTCTCCGCCTGGCCTGATCATCCAGGACGAGCTCCATCTGATCTCTGGACCGCTTGGCTCGATGGTCGGACTGTATGAACCTGTGATCGACGAGCTGTGCACCGATTATCGTGGCGGTGAGCCTGTGCCACCCAAGATCATCGCATCGACGGCGACCATTCGGCGCTATGAGGATCAAATCCGGGGACTCTTCGGGCGCCAGCAGGTGGCACTTTTCCCGCCGCATGGGCTGGAAGAAGGACATTCGTTCTTCGCTGAGCCGGCCACGCTCGACGATGGCTCGCTTGAGCCGGGACGCCGCTATCTCGGCGTCATGAGCTCTTCGCTCGGGTCGATGCAGACTGTCCAAGTGCGAGTCGCAGCGGCAACCCTGCAGGCAGGTACCGAGATCCCCGAGCCCGACCGTGATGGTTACTGGACGAATGTCAACTTCCTCAACAGCCTGCGCGAGCTCGGCAACACCGTGTCGCTGCTGCAGTCGGACGTACCTGACTACTTGACCGGACTGCGCTTCCGTGATGGTATCGAACCGCGTTGGCCGCGGGAGACGATGGAGCTCACCTCCCGGCGTCGAAGCGATGAGATCCCGAGGGCCATCGAGGTACTCCAGGCTCGCTACGGGTCGCCGAACTGTGTCGACATCTGCTTGGCATCGAACATCATCGAAGTCGGTGTCGATATCGATCGGCTCGGACTCATGACGATCGTTGGCCAGCCCAAGACGACGGCACAGTACATCCAGGTCAGCGGTCGAGTCGGTCGGCGGGCGGACGTCAGTCCCGGGCTTGTCATTACTATCTATGGCGCTGCGAAGCCGCGAGACCGAAGCCACTATGAGCGCTTTCGCACCTACCATCAACGGCTCTACGCGCAGGTCGAGCCAACGTCGGTGACGCCGTTTGCTGCGCCGGTGTTGCGTCGCGCACTGCATGCTGCTGCGGTGGCGCACATCCGCCAGGTAGCGCCGCTACTCCCGCCGTACCCGTTTCCGCTGCGCGAGTATGAAGACGCGATTGCTCTGCTTGAAGCACGGGCAGCCATCGCAGACCCCGACGAGGTGCCGGTGCTGAAACGCATGGCCAAGCGCCGGGCCCGGCAGTGGGAGAGCTGGGAGCGAACTATGTGGTCGGCCAACGTCATTCAAGGTGATCCTAAACAGGGTTTGATGCGGTATGCCGGAACCCTGCCGGACCTCGACAGCGAGGCGACGATCTGGGAAGTACCGACCAGCATGCGCAACGTCGACGCTGAGTGCCGGTTGCAGATTTCGCTCGCTTACAACCGGGTGGACGCAGAGGCTGAGGAGGGCGAACTATGAATACAGGTAGCATGCGGCGGGCGCAGGTCGTTACGCCGTTCGGCGTTGGGGCGATGAGTGTCCTGGTCAATGGGACGTCGATCATTACTGCTGGCTTGGATCACTGGTATCCGGCTAGTAATCCAAACCTCGCCTTGGAGGAGTACCAGGAGCACGACTGGCGACTGGAGGCGCGGCTGCGGGTTCAGGAGTTCCGCCTCCCGCCGGATTATCGCTACCAAGGCGCAGGAAGCGATCAACGCAACGTCAAGCTGACGGTGCCGGTGCTGCGCTTTCCTCGCTGGAGCTTCTGTATGTACTGCAAACGACTCAAGCTCAGCACCCTTACTATGCAACAGGGTGAGAAGTGTCCAGACCCAGAGCACGCCGACAGGCAATACAAGCCCCGGATGTCCCAAGTGCCCTTCGTCGCTATCTGCGTGGCTGGGCATCTCGACGACTTCCCATTCGATAAGTGGGTGCACCGCGCTCATAACCCGAAGTGTAAGGGCGTATTGCGCCTTGAATCACGGGGTGGTGGTGGCCTCGAAGGTCAGGTTGTGACCTGTGGCCTTGTCAAGGGAAAAGTTGTTGATGGCTGCGGGAAACAGCGGTCACTGCTCGGCATCACGGGATCGTGGCGAGACTCCCAGGGTGAGGAGCATACAAACCTGACCGATCAGCTGTCCTCGAACGAGAATGACCCGCACTACTGCACTGGCGCACGGCCGTGGTTGGCGGAACTCGACGGCGTCTGCGGGTTGCCTATGCGGGGGGCGCTGCGTGGTGCCGGGAACGTCTACTTCCCGAAAGTGGAGTCATCGATCTACCTGCCGCGGAAAGAGGGCGCGGTCAGTGTCGAGATGCACGAGTTGATGCGTCACCCGGCGGTGAGTGCGACCATGCGGACCCTGCACACAGCCTTCGGCGAAGATCTTGATGTCGCAGTATTGCGTAAGACCTTAATGCGTAACGTTCCGCCCGAACGGTTTAGGCCGATCTCGGATGAAGAACTCATGGCCGGCTATCGAGACCTGCTGGGGGTCGAAGGGCCGCAGCCAGAGTCGAGCGAGGATGGCGGTACGGAGCTCCTTACGGAAGACGACGAATGGCGCTATCCCGAGTACGTGGCGATCCGCGAAACGCCGAAGGACGACTACTTGACGGCGACTAATCCTGGCATGCACGCCGACCTCTCTTTACATTTCGACCGCGTGAGGAGCGTTGATGTCCTCCGGGAGACGAGGGCACTCCGTGGCTTTACACGGGTGCGAGATGACGTCCTCAAGCTCAGCGTCGGGAAGGCTCTCTTACGTCGTCAGTCGCTTTCACTTGAACAGGACTGGCTGCCTGCATACGTCGTGAAGGGCGAGGGGATCTATATCGAGTTTGATGGTGATCGCCTCGCGAAATGGGAGGCTCGACCGGAGGTCCAGGCACGAGCGGACAAGATTACCGCGCACTACGGCCACGTCGCGTCGCAGCGTGGGCTCCATGCACGCACGCTCAGCCCACGGTTCGTACTGCTGCATACGCTTGGCCATCTGCTGATTAACCAGCTGGTCTTCGCCTGTGGTTACAGCTCAGCGTCCCTTCGGGAGCGGATGTATGTGTCTGATGCAGCCGATCGGCAGACAGCAGGACTCTTGCTCTACACTGCGGCGGGAGACTCTGAAGGCACGATGGGTGGGCTCGTCAGGATGTCTCGCCCGGACAACCTGCGGTCGGTCTTTGCGTCTGCGCTGAGCGGAGCACGTTGGTGTTCGACGGACCCGGTGTGCATGGATGCAGGAGAGAAGGGGCAGGGTCCCGACTCGTGCAACCTCGCGGCTTGCCACGGATGTGCGTTGTTGCCTGAGACCAGTTGTGAGCAATTCAATCGATTCCTTGATCGCGGGCTGGTGATCGGGACTCTTACTGATCCGAAGCTCGGCTACTTTTCAGATCTCGAGCTGTAACATCGCATACAACGCCCACGGATCCTGCTCGTTGCCATCACGCGTTCCGATGCCAGTACGCGGTTTAGTTGATCTTCGGACGTGCTGGACGATGGAAACCGGTCCCGGCAAAGCTACATCATTTGGTGAGATTTCCAGACTTCGAATCGAGGCTAGTATTCGAAGCGTTGGCCGTTAATAAACCCTCCCCCTACAACAGACACTCCCCAATGCGCACGATAATCTGAGATGGCTTCATCAAGAATGGGGGATAGTTTGACGCAAGAATTTCCTTTGGATGCTTACTCAAGTAATGGGGCGCCATGGTGGCGCCTAGAATTTGCGCCGAATTCGCGTCGAAGGTTCGGTCAGGAGAAGCGAATCGCGGCATTTCTGTGGTACGCGGTAGAGGTTGGTTCAACTTTTACTATGAAAGATCTGCGAGAGGGGCTTCAGACCGCCTTCGAAGACGCTGAGCAGCTTAACCGGAGACTTCGCCAACTTAGAAAAGATGGCTGGATTATCTACTCCTACAAGGATGATGGAACGCTGGCTCCGCAAGAGTATAGGCTCGCAAATAAGGGGCTGAGGATCTGGTCGGGTGAGCGAAAACGTCGAAACGCCGTGTCGTCGAAGACTCGACGGATCGTCCTCGATAGGGATGGTAATCGCTGTGTGGTCTGCGGTGTTGGTGCTCGTGAGTGTTACCCCGACGAACCAGAGGTCGTAGCTCGAATGACTATGGGCCACCGAATTCCGGGAGAACGCCTTGGGGAAGCCTCCATTGACAACCTGCGCACGGAATGTTCCCGGTGCAACGAGCCCGTTCGCGACTTGATGCCTGATCCGGAACGGTTCGACGAGGTTATTTCGGCAGTGCGTGTGTTGAACAAAGGCGACAAGCTGGTTTTGCGTGAGTGGATTGTGGCGGGTCAGAGATCCCGCCTGCCAGTTGACGTTGTGTACGACAGAATACGTCAACTCAGTCCTGCAGAACGTCGAAGGATTATTGGACGACTGGACACCTTCCTTGGGGCTAAAGGGGCCGTCCGCAGTTCCTAATGGAGTGTGTGGCCTGTCCGCCTAAAGAATTGATAATAATGCCGTAGTTGATGTTGTCCGTTGGCATTCATCTAAGGGGTGGAGAAGTGATCCGATCGAGCCGACCGCCCAGGCAGTCCACCTCGATGCCCTCTGAATCGGCCAGCTCCTCCATGGTGTCGATGCCTGGCGTAGTCACGGACAGTTTCTCGAACCCGCAGCTCGTGGGCCAGGGCGCCTACGGTGGAGTCGGCGTCGAGCAGGATGTTCTCGCCGGACGGATCTCCGACGCCGCCCAGCGGCGATGTGATCGCCGCGGCCGGCCAGGATGAACAGGGTGTGCCCGCCGGTAGCGGGCCCACCGCGCTTATCCCGTCAGCCGTGCCGCCTTCACGCCCGGTTCGGATCTTCCCCGGTTCCTCGCCCTGGCCGAAAAGCGGCTCTCGCCGGCGTGCGGGTCTATGGTGCACCCGAACACAACGGGGGTTCAAGGCTCAACCACTGTGGTTCCGACAGGCTCAACCACTGAGGCCAGTTCGTCAGCCACCGGCGGACGCCCGGAATGACAGATACCGCGTATCCCCGCGTCCCACCAGCCGTCCGAGTGCCTCGACTGCGGCAAAGTCCGCGGAGCCCATGTCCCTGGACAGCCAGCGGATGAGGAGCCCGGCGTCGCCGCTGGACTGCACGGCCGACCCGAGAGCCAGGTCCAGCTGGTCCCGGAGCAGCTGCACGGCCAGGGCACCGGACCGGCTGAGCAGGGGAGCCCTGTACACGTCCAGCGCCGCGGCCGCCTTCCCTCCGCGCAGCAGACGCAGCACCCGACCCGCATCAGATCGGCCGGCGAGGCCCGCAGCCAGCCGGTAGGGGTTCGACTCCACGGCGTCGCCCAGCATGGAGCGGACCCGGAACATCTCTGTGCGGATGGCCTGCGAAGTGCCCGCATCGCCGTAGAGCTCGTAAGCCAGTTCCTCGGCGCTCCAGCCCTGGGCGCGTGAATCCAGCAGCGCCAGAATTTCCGCCCTGCGCAGCGTCAGCGGCACCCGGCTGCCGTCCCGGAACACCGCGGCTGGTTTGTCC
>DAINCT010000222.1:0-6608 GCA_036732245.1 Chloroflexota bacterium
ACGATGACAACCACCGAGGCGGCTTCCGAATAGGTAAACGCCCACTCTCCGTGCGTCCGCGGGACGCTGCTGACGAACCACGGCAGGAACAGGCTCACTACCGTGAGGAGGCTGGCCGCAAGCACCATATAGTCGCCAAGGGTGATCCGTCTCAGGTCGATGAAGCCTCGCCTGCGCGGTCGACCGCTTCTCATAACTGCACACCTCCCACCCGCCTGTGCCGAAAGCGCGGCAACGCGCTATCCGTGACAGTTTACATCCCCTGTCGTATTGCCGGATATACGGACCGGACGGCACGGTATGGTAACGTGAAAGTAGCTCTCAAAGGTGTTGTTCAGGCACGAAGCAAGGCTGATTGGGTCGTCTAATAACGACAGCTCGCTTTGCGCTGCGCTTCGATAAAACACGAGGAAGTATGGTCAAGGATTACGTCCCGCTTTTAATCCTGGCGGTCGTGGCCGCTGGGTTCGCTTTGACGAACATCGGTATCACGTTTGTGGTCGGGCCGTGGCGGCCGACGCGCGAGAAGATGGACCCGTATGAGTCCGGCATGACCGAGATTCAGCCGCCCAGACAACGGTTTCCAATCAAGTTCTATGTCATTGCCATGCTCTTTCTGCTGTTCGACATCGAGGCAATATCGTTCTACCCGTGGGCGGTGCTATTGCGACCACTGCACTTTTCCGGGTTTATCGAGATGTTCATTTTCGTGGTCGCGTTGCTCATCGGTTACCTCTACATCTGGAAGAAAGGAGCGCTCGATTGGGAATGAACGGTAATCCCGATCAGAACGCTGCCGACAGCGTCTCAATTATTCAACCGCGCACCCTGCGTGAACTGGCCGACACCGATTACATGCCGACCCACCAGGGCGCCATCTTTACGACCAGCGTGAAGCAGATGGGCCACTGGGCCCAGGCCAATTCCATGTGGCCCGCCTTGTTCGGTCTGGCCTGTTGTGCGATCGAAATGATGGCGATGAGCGCCCCGCGCTGGGACGTGGCGCGCTTTGGCGCCGAGTTCTTCCAGGCGAGCCCTCGCACTGCGGATCTTTTGATCGTGTCCGGACGGCTCTCGAACAAGATGGCCCCCGTCCTTCGGCAGGTGTACGACCAGATGTCGGACCCGAAGTGGGTCATCAGCATGGGTGCCTGCGCCTCGACCGGCGGCGTTTTTAATAACTACGCGATCGTCCAGGGAGTGGATCAGATCATCCCGGTCGATGTGTACGTTCCCGGCTGCCCGCCCACACCCGACATGCTGATGTACGGCTTCACCATGTTGCAGGACAAAATCAAGGCGGGCATGCCCCCTGCGTCCGACGTGGCGCTGGCCTCCCGCGGAGTATAGCTTTGACACCCGGCGAGACGGCCGAGGCATTGCGCGCCCGCTTCGGCGAAGGCGTCCTCGACGTCGTTCAGTTTCGCGGAGAGTGGACTGCGCTGTTGGCGCGCGACACGATTCGAGATGCGGCCTTTTACTGCCGTGACGAATTGGGATACAACTATAGTTCCGATGTCACCTGTACCGATTGGCTCGATCGCAGCCCGCGCTTCGACGTGGTCTACCACATTACGATCGTTCCCGACACGGTTCGATTTCGCCTCAAGGTCCGAACCGGCGACGGTGAAGCGGTTCCCAGCTTGATCCCGGTTTGGCCGTCGATGAACTGGGGGGAGCGGGAAGTCTGGGATCTCTTCGGTATCGAATTCGAAGGACATCCGGATCTGCGCCGTTTTCTCATGCCCGAGGGCTGGATCGGTTTCCCCCTTCGCAAAGATTACGCCCAGACCCAGATCGCACTGCCCAGGCCAAAGACGGAAAAAGTAGGTGAATAGGGCCCCTATGGTCACAACGGAACGCACCGGCGATACGATGGTCCTCAACATGGGGCCCCATCACCCCGCGACCCACGGAGTGCTGAGACTCCTGGTGGAGCTCGATGGCGAGACCGTCATCAACGTTGTGCCGGATATCGGCTATCTGCACACCGGAATAGAGAAAACGGGGGAGCGGCTCAAGTACCAGCAGGTCATCACTCTGACGGACCGCATGGGCTATCTCGACAATATGCTCGACGAACTGGCCTACGTACTCGCCGCCGAAAAGCTACTCGGAATCGAAGTGCCCGAGCGCGTGAAATGGATTCGGGTGCTGCTCGGCGAGTTGGAACGGATCTCCAGCCACTGCGTCTGGCTGGGAACGCACGCGTTGGACCTCGGCGCCATGAGCATGTTCATGTACGGCTTCCGAGAACGCGAGAAGATCCTCGACATCAAGGAAACCGTCAGCGGCGTGCGGATGATGACCAGCTTCATCCGCATCGGTGGGCTGATGGCCGATCTCCCCCCCGAATTCGGCCCACAGATCAGGGACTTTCTGGCCTACATGCCGGCCAGAATCGACGAGTACGAGGAGCTTCTCACCGCGAATCAGATCTGGCTGGAACGGACCAAGGGCGTTGGACTGCTGGCGGCGGACGCCGCACTCGCCATGGGGTGCTCCGGTCCGGTGCTGCGAGCGTCGGGAATACCGTACGATATCCGGCGAACGGCACCGTACAGCGGCTACGAGAACTTCGAGTTCGACGTAATCGTGGGTGAGCACGGCGACGTGTACGATCGTTTTCTGTGCCGAGTTCGAGAAATGCGTCAGAGTTTGCGCATCATCGAGCAGGCGGTTGATGGCATGCCGGACGGTCCCTGGCGGATTGACGATCGAAAGATCGTGCCGCCGCCCAAGGATGAGCTCGTTCAGAGCATGGAATCGCTGATCCATCACTTCAAGCTATTCACGGAAGGCATGAAGCCGCCGGCCGGCGAAGTCTACAGTGCGATCGAAGGCGCGCGCGGCGAGATGGGGTACTTTCTCGTCAGTAACGGCACCGGTAAACCGTACCGTTTCCACATGCGCGCCCCCTCGTTTTACAACCTCCAGGCGCTCCCCACGATGGGCGTGGGATATGTCGTCTCGGACTTGATCGCCATTATCGGCAGCATCGATTTCGTGCTCGGCGAGGTGGACCGCTAATGGCGGTGCTCTCCGTGGATGCGCTGGAACAGATCGAGTCCATCGTGCAGAAATATCCGGTGAAGCGGTCGGCCCTTTTGCCCGCACTCCATGTCGCCCAGAACGAGCTCGGGTGGGTCAGCCGCGAAGCGATGGAAGAAGTCGCCGACCTGCTCGAAATTGATCCAGACCAGGTCGAGGAAGTGGCGAGCTTCTACACCATGTATTACACCGAACCCGTCGGCACCTACGTGCTGGAAGTCTGTAAGACCGCTCCGTGCTCGTTCATGGGAGCGCACGAGATCATCGACTATATTTCTGAGACCCTCGGCATCCAACCCGGCGAAACCACGGCGGATGGCATGTTCACGCTCTATCGCGTGGAATGTCTCGCCGCCTGCCATCGCGCGCCCATGATGCAGGTCAATCACCGCTACTACCAGGATTTGACCCCGGACAAGGTGGACGCCTTGATCACCGCCGCGCGGCAACTTCAATTGCAAGCTGCATCAGGACCCGGATTCAACATCCGAAGAGCGTGGTCCGAGGAAGTGAAGACGGAACGGTAATGGAACCAATTCTCTTCAAGCACACCGAGATATCGGATCTCGACCAGCTCGCCGTCTACGCCGACAACGACGGTTACGCGGGCTTCCGGCGCGCCGTAACCGAGCTGCAGCCGCAGGAAGTCACGCAGATCGTCAGCGACTCGGGACTCGCGGGACGCGGCGGTGCCGGCTTTCCGACCGGTCGCAAGTGGAGTTTCATCCCGAAAGGTGTATTGCCAACCTATTTGGTGGTCAATGCCGATGAAAGCGAGCCCGGTGCCTTCAAGGACCGCGAGCTGATGGAGCGCAATCCGCACCAACTCCTGGAGGGCGTGGCCATCGCCGCCTATGCCATCGGATGTCAGAAGGCATTCATCTACATTCGCGGGGAATTTCTGTATATCGGCGAGATCCTTGACGCTGCCGTCGCCGAGGCCCATGCCGCCGGCTACCTCGGGCCGAATGTGTTTGGCTCCGGTTACAACATCGAAATCGTCGTGCATCGCGGCGCTGGTGCCTACATTTGTGGGGAGGAGAGCGCGCTGCTCGACTCGCTCGAAGGATATCGCGGCTTTCCTCGCCTGCGACCGCCCTTCCCCGCCATCAAAGGCCTCTATGGGCAACCGACCGTAATCAACAACGTCGAGACTATTGCAAATGTGCCGCACATCGTCCGCAACGGGGCAGATTGGTTCCGGTCGTACGGCACCGACAAGAGCCCCGGCACGAAGGTGTGCTCGATCAGCGGGCCGGTTAATCGACCGGGCAACTACGAGATGAATATGGGAACCACTTTCCGTGACTTGCTGGAAGATCGTGCCGGCGGCATGCGAGACGGCAGGAGGATGAAGGCGTACATTCCGGGAGGCGCGTCGGCCCCGATGCTTCCGGCTACAGACGCCAATATGGACGTTCAACTGTCATACGAGGGATATCGCGAGGCGGGATCATCCTTTGGGTCTGCCAGCTTCATCATCATCCCGGACGATGTCTGCATTCTGCGGGCACAACTCAGTCTCAGCGAGTTCTTCGCCCACGAGTCATGCGGCAAATGCATCCCGTGTCGAGAGGGCACGCCCTGGCTGGCGAAAACCGTTCGTCGTATCGAGAACGGACAGGGCCGGGAAGAGGACCTTCCCCTCCTGCTCGACATCTGCGACAACATTCTGGGACGATCCTTCTGTGCGCTGGGAGACTTTTCGACCTCGAACATCGTAGCCTCCGTGAAGTACTTCTACGACGATTACGAAGAGCACATTCGGTCGCATGCCTGCCCGTATGCCCAACGTGCACGCGCCGTGGCATGACGGCACCGAACGAACCGATTCCTGACGCCAATGTCGGTCGTGTAGACCGGAGGACGAATTGGAAGACCACGTAACACTGACGGTCGATGGCAGCCAGATGCAGGTGCCCAAGGGAACTCTCCTGTGGGAAGCGTGCCAATCGCACGGCATCGACATTCCGATCTTCTGCTATCACACCAAACTCGGCCCGGTCGGTGCCTGTCGCACCTGCCTGGTGGAAGTCGAGGGACAGACCAAGGGACCGATCACGGCATGTTCCACGCCCGTGGCTGAAGGAATGGTGGTCCGCACGCGCAGCCCAATCGTCGAAAAGGCACAGCGCGGCATCCTTGAATTTCTGCTGCTGAATCACCCACTCGATTGTCCGATTTGCGACCGCGCCGGAGAGTGTCCGCTGCAGGATCAGACCTTCGCCTACGGACCGGGCACGAGCCGCTACATCGAGCCGAAACGGCACCATGTGAAACCGATCGCGCTGGGGCCGACCATTGCACTCGACCGGGAGCGCTGTGTGCTGTGCTGGCGCTGCGTACGTTTCTGCGCTGAAGTGGCGGAGGACAAGTCGATCGTCTTGCTGGACCGTGGTGACCATACGATGGTTGGCACTTTCCAGGAGAAGCCGTACGTCTCCAACTTCTCGGGCAACGTCATCGAACTCTGTCCCGTGGGTGCGCTGACGGGCCGTAAGCAGCGCTTCAATTTCCGTCCCTGGGAGCTCCAGAATCGCCCCAGCATCTGTCCGCACTGCTCGATGGGGTGCAACATCAACGTGTCGGTACGCAAGAACGACGAAGTCATCCGCTTCCTCTCGCGCGACAATCCGGAAGTCGACGACAGTTGGCTCTGCGATCGCGGCCGGTTCAATTTCGAATTCATCAACAGCCCGGAACGGCTTCGTTCCCCGCTGATTCGGCGCGGGGATGCGTTCGAGGAGACCTCATGGTCGGAAGCACTCGAATTCATAGCAAATCGCTTAAAGTCGGTCATTGCGGCCGACGGGCCCGGTGCGGTTGCCGGAGTTGCCTCTCCACGCCTGACCAACGAGGATCTCTTCGTGTTCAAGCGATTCATGCTCGACGTCGTGGGATCTCGCGCCCTGGATCACTACCCTCGGCCGCAGGTTGCACTGACCTCGGGCCAACGTCAGGCGCTTCAGTCACTCGACGATGCGCTGCTGCCGATCGCCGAACTGAACCGGGCGAAGACGATCGTGTTGTTGGGTGCCGATCCGAGCGAACGAGAGCCCGTTATGGAGCTGCGCATCCGTCAGGCCATCAACAAGAACTCCGCCCAATTGGTAGTCGTGCACCCGCATGAAATAGCCCTGACCTCGAAGGCAGCCGCGACTTTTGAGTACGTCCCTGGGCAGTTCGCTGAGATGTGCCGCGGTCTCGAAACTGCGCTACGCCATCCCTCGGCGGCGGTCGTTGAGGGCGATGCGTCCGACATCAATAACACGTCAGATTCCGGCGACGATCGCATCCGATCATCCTTCGTCGAAGGTCCGTTCGCAGTGATTTACGATGACTCATTTGGCGGCGTGGTCGATAAAGGGGACGCGCTGAGCGCCGTTGCCTCCTTCGTAGACGTCCTCAAGAGCATCGGGAGCGTCGGAACGTTGCCCTTGCTCGACGACTGCAATTCGATGGGCGCGCGGGACCTCGATATCCTTCCGGCCGACGACGACGGCACCTCCTGGGGAGTGCCGTTCCTCGAGCAATTGGATGCCCCGGGCTCACCCATC
>DAINCT010000223.1:0-6586 GCA_036732245.1 Chloroflexota bacterium
AGTGGCTGGGGCTGGCCACGCTCATAACGGCTTACGCCGGGCTCGCCTGCGGCATAGAGTTTGTGATCGCCAAGATCTCGTTTGGCTATGTCCCGCCGCACCCGATCATCGCTATCTTGTTTCTGGTGGCGGAGGCACTCGTCGTGCTCGCCCTCACGCTGGCCGCGAGCACCAAGATGCCGGCGATGACCTGTGGCATCGTTGTGGTTGTTCTGTTTGGGTTGACCTGGATGAGCGGGATCGCCGGAGCGGTTGGCGCAGCATTTCACTCCAGGGCGATCCAGAATGTCGGGACGGTGGGAAGCCTGATCTTTCCGACCGATGGACTCTGGCGGGCCGCGATCTACAACCTTGAGCCGGTGGCAGTATTGGCTGCGGGAAGCGCCGCCTCGCGCGAAGCCTCGGGCAATCCCTTCTTCGTCAACTCCGGACCGTCCGCGGCGTACCTGTTATGGGTGCTGGGATGGGGGATAGTGGTGTTGAGTATCGCCTTGTGGAGCTTTACTCGTCGGGAGCTGTGACGGGACTGGAACGAAGCGGATGCCGTCGAAGCGGTAGGTGGCGGACGAAATCTTCGACAACTATATCAAATCGATATAGCGCATTAGCAATTTGCAGGGGGAGTTCGCGAGGGAATGAGGTAGGCTGAGGCGGTGCGGTCGATACTGTTTCAACCTCCTAGCGCACCGGAAAGCCCACAGTTATGGATTCAGACCAGGAACTGGTGGAGCAGTTTATCCTGTCTGCCCACGGCGATCTCGTCACAGTGCAGGATTTGCACTCCCATCATCCCGAGTTGCTGAACACTAAGTGGGAGAAGTTCGACGAGAACGCGCTGGAAGCGGCCGGCCACATGGGCCGACGTGATATCGCCGGCTACTTGCTGGAGAACGGCGCCCCTATGACGATCTACTCCGCGGCGATGCTTGGAAAAGAGGATCTGGTGGCGACGTTCCTGCGAGCGAATCCCTCGCTCGCGCGTACTCCTGGCGTACACGGATTCTCCGTCCTGTATCACGCCGCTCTGAGCGGGAAAGTTGAAATTGCCGAACTCTTGCTGGCCCAGGGAGGCGATGTTGGGCAAGATGCTGCTCTGCACGCGGCTACTCTGGGCGATCACATAGCGATGGCGACCTGGCTCCTGGGGCACGGCGCAAATGTAAATGGGCTGAATTTCGAGGGGAAAACGCCGCTACAGATCGCTCGTGAGCGCGGCCTCGAAGACCTGGCCGCCCTGCTGGTCGAGCACGGTGGAACGCAGTAACTCCACCGCTCCGCCGTGCCCAAAGCGGGTGCCTTCGGCTTACGGTGGGCCGACATCGGAAGGCTCGAGTACCTGCGCTGCAGTCTCTGTATCCGGCTCACCAATGCGTAACATCGGTATGAACTGGTGGACGAGCGGCCCGATGGCCAGGGCGTAGACCAGTGTTCCGACTCCGACCGTGCCACCCAACAGGAAACCCGCGATGAGCACCGTCAGCTCGATGCCGGTACGGACCACCCGAATCGACCCACCACGCGAGACGAGGCCGGTCATCAAACCATCTCTTGGGCCGGGCCCCATGCCGGCGCCGATGTAGGCTCCCGTGGCGATGCCGTTGAGGAGCACGGCGCCGCCGAGCGTAACGATCCGCACCGCCAGGGAGGTGGGCACCGGCACCAGCGCGAGCACCGCGTTGATGACGAGCCCGATGACAAAAACGTTGCTCACCGTGCCCAGGCCGGGACGCTGCTGGAGCGGAAGCCAGAGCAGAAGCACGATCGCCCCGACGATGATCGACCAGGTCCCGATCGGAAACGGAGAGTGCCGCGCCAAGCCCTGGTGGAAAACATCCCAGGGATCCAGTCCCAGCGCGGCCAGGACGAGCATCGCATCGCTGATCCCGTACAGCACGAGCCCGATATACAGTTGAACCAGGCGCCGGGGGAATCGGTCTTCGGGCCAGGGGGCGATGAAAGGGAGGGAAGGCACCAGCGATTGTAGGCCTTCGCCTCCGAATCCGAGGCGCTCGGGTCCGGCGCTCGCTGTTCGCCTATTGGGAGAGTATTCCGGGCGACACCGTCCTCTCGTACAATACGAAGGTGCTCATTCTGTGTCCGCCTTCTCGAGGGTTGGGCATATTCGCCTGCCTTGAGGGGTGTCCGTCATGGAAGTTCACGACAATATCCTCGAGTTGATCGGCAATACGCCGTTAGTGCGGATGCACCGCATCGCGCGGAACATCCGCCCGACCTTGCTCGCGAAGATTGAGTACGCCAATCCGGGCGGGAGCGTCAAGGACCGCATCGGCATCCGCATGATCGAGGATGCGGAACAGCGCGGACTTCTTCGGCCGGGCGGCACGATCATCGAGCCGACGTCCGGCAACACGGGCGCCGGGCTGGCGATCGCTGCCGCGATCAAAGGCTATCGAACGATCTTCGTGATGCCGGACAAGATGAGCTCGGAGAAGATCGAGCTGCTCAAGGCGTTTGGAGCCGAGGTGGTCATCACGCCGACCGCGGTGCCCCCGGAATCGCCTGAGAGCTACTATCGTGTGGCTGACCGGCTCGCGCTGGAGACACCAGGCGGGTTCCAGCCGAACCAGTACTTCAATATGGCGAATCCGCAGACGCATTATGAGACGACCGGCCCGGAGATCTGGCGGCAAACTGAGGGTAAAATCGACGCGTTTGTCGCTGGGGTCGGCACCGGCGGCACGATCTCGGGTACGGGAAAGTTCTTGAAGGAACAGAATCCCGATATTCTGATCGTGGGGGCGGATCCTGAAGGATCGATCCTCTCCGGTGGGGATCTACGTCCCTATAAGGTAGAGGGAATCGGGGAGGACTTCTGGCCGGGAACCTTCGAGCCCACAATTGTCGATCGGTGGGTTCGTGTCAGCGACCGCGACTCATTCCGCACCGCACGCAGGATGACACGCGAGGAAGGCATCCTGGTGGGTGGATCGTCCGGCACGGCCGTTCACGCCGCACTCCAGGTGGCGCAGGAGATGGTCGAGGGCCAGGTGATGGTCGTCCTGCTCCCGGACGGTGGACGTGGCTATCTCAGCAAGGTGTACTCGGAACAGTGGATGCAAGACAACGGATTCCTGGAGCGCTTGCCGGCGGCATTGCGGGTGGCTGATCTCTTGCGGCACCGGCACGGAGATGTTCCCGAACTGGTCACGGTTTCGCCATCCGAGAAAGTAGGCCGGGCGATCGACATGTTGCAGGAGTTCGGCATCTCCCAAATGCCGGTGGCGAATTGGACAAATGGTCACTCGCTGGACGATATCGTCGGCAGCATCCAGGAGAAGTCGTTGCTGGCACGCGTGTTCCGAGAGCCGGACATGGTCGAGAACACGGTGGGCGAGGTCATGGATGCGCCACTCGATACGGTGGACGTGCGGGAGGAGATCGAGGCCCTGATCGGTCCGCTGCTGGGAGATGATACCGCCCTGATTGCGATCCATGCCGAGAGTCCGGTCGGCGTTATCACCCGTTCCGACTTGCTCGAGTACATCGCACACTCACGCGAGGGACGCCGGGAATAAATTACCCGCAGCCTATCGGTTCCGAAGAGACTCGAAGGAAACGGCTATAAGCGCGCGACTGAGGTCGCGCCAATGAGGAGATGAAATATGGAAGAAGGATTTACTCTGTGGTTCACCGGCCTGTCGGGTGCCGGCAAGTCGACCCTGGCCGAGTTGGTCGAGCAGCGATTGCGCGAGTGGGGACGTCGCGTTGAACTCCTCGACGGCGACGAGATACGGAAGAACCTGAGTCAGGGACTCGGCTTTTCCAAGGCCGATCGCGACGCAAACATACTGCGGATCGCGTTCGTGGCCCGCTTGCTGTCGCGAAACGGTGTGGTGGCAATTACGGCGGCCATCTCGCCGTATCGAGCGATTCGAGACCAGGCTCGAGGCGAGATTCTGCGCTTCGTCGAAGTCTTCGTGGACTGTCCACTCGAGGTGTGCGAACAGCGGGACGTCAAGGGGCTGTACAAGAAGGCGCGGTCCGGCGAGATCAAGCAGTTTACCGGCATCTCGGATCCGTACGAGCCGCCCGAGAACCCTGAGATTCATTTGCACACTGAGCTAGAGAATCAGGAGCAGGATGTCGAGATTATTTTTACCAGATTGCGGGAGCTCGGGTTGATGCCGGTCGATCCTTCTTATGATGACTCGGCATACACACCTGAGGAGGAAGCACTCGTATCAGAGCGCTTGAAAAACCTGGGCTACCTGTAGCTCGGTGCGGCCTACGGATGAGCCCCGGAGCGCCCTCCGGGGTTTTTTCGCCGCGAGACTTACTAGCAGACGCCGGAGAACGCGAACTGGATCTGGCAGGGAATTCCTACCGGTGAATTCTTCGAAACGCACACACTGCCGGTGGAGGTCCAGGGTGACGCCACCGAAGCCGGCTACGAACAGGGAATCCTCTCCTTGAAGCTACCGAAGGCAGAGCACCTACGGCCCAAGAGCATCAAGGTGAACGTAAGCAAGTAGCTGAATTAGCCGACCCACCAAGAGGGAGCGTTCCGAGCGGAGCGCTCCCTCTGCGCGTGTAACCCTCATGGTTGTGCTCCGGCCGCCAAGGACTTAAGAGTTCCGTGCTAGATTCTCACGGAATGCAACGGCGAAGGGAGCCGGGAATGGGAGACGCTCGTGAGGACGCCGTCCTGCCGGCGGACCTGGCGGATGGCTATTCCACGGGCGGCGCGGTGCGATTGCTCTTCCAACTGCCGTGGCTGCCGGAACGGGCACTCGGTTGGCGAGACGGCGTAGGTCTGACCAGACTATTGCAGGCGTCGAGCCGTAGCGGCGCATTCTCCGCAGCCGATCTCGTGCGGTATCGAGCGGCGAGGAACCAACCCGGAGCGTTGACCGCCGCCGTGAACTGGTATCGTGCAGTCGTGCGCCACCGGCCGCGCGTGGGCGGCAACGCGAGGGTTCTTGTGCCCGCCCTCATCGTATGGGGAGCGCGGGATGTAGCGCTGGGACGCGACATGGCCGAACCGAGTCGAGCGTACTGTGCCGATGGACGATTGGTACTGTTCGAGCAGGCGTCGCACTGGCCCCATCTCGAGGAGTGGGAAGCGGTGAACGACGAGCTGCTGCGTTTCCTGGAAGTAGAATAGCCGGCCATGCACCATCCAGATGTGCGATTCCTCGTCGGTCTCAGCCTGTTACCAGGAATCGGACCGGCGCGGTTTCACCGGCTGCTGGACCGGTGTAAGGAGCCGGAGCGGGCCTGGCGTGCCTCCGAACACGAGTTGGTGGCAGCGGGTGTCGATGTCAAAGCGATGCCTTCGCTACTCGAGAAGCGGTCTACGCTGTCACTCGACCGCGAGATGGAGAAGCTGGAACGACTCGAGGTTTCCGTGCTCACGATCTTCGATCCTACGTACCCGCCGCGCTTGAAGGAGATCTTCAACGCGCCGCCGCTGCTCTACGTGAAGGGTGAAATCACCCGCCAGGACGACCAGAGTGTGGGAGTAGTCGGTACGCGCGGACCAACGGTCTACGGCAAAGAGTTGGCCGCTCGCATCGTGCCCGAGCTGGTACGGAGTGGTTTGACGATCGTGAGCGGGCTCGCGCGTGGCATTGATTCGATCGCGCATCGGGCCGCGCTCGATGCGGGTGGACGAACCATTGCCGTCCTGGGTTGTGGCATCGACGTGATCTATCCGGCCGAGAACCGCACGCTCTACGGACTGATTCGCGACTCCGGCGCGGTGGTAACGGAGTACCCACTGGGGACCAAGCCCGATGCCTTCAACTTCCCGGCACGCAATCGCATCATCTCCGGGCTGACGTTGGGGACGATCGTGGTCGAGGCACAGTACACTTCGGGCGCCCTGATCACAGCCGATTACGCGCTGGAACAGAATCGAGAAGTCTTCGCCTTCCCGGGTCGAGCCACCGATCGCGGCTCGGCCGGCTGCAATCGTCTCATCCGCGACGGGCGGGCCAAGCTGGTGACGGCAACCGAAGACATCGTGGCCGAACTGGACCTCACCGTGGCCGTCCAGCAACTCGAGATCAAGCTGGCGCTGCCCGCGAACGACGAGGAGAGCCGGCTCCTGGCCCTGCTCTCACACGAACCGGTGCACATCGACGATCTCTCACGGCAGAGTGCTCTCCCTACACCCACCGTGGCCAGCACCATGATGATGCTGGAGCTGAAAGGGACGGTAAGGCAGATCGGGAGTATGAGTTACGTGCTGGCTCACTGACAGTGGGATCACAAAGAAGACGTCGAACTCGATATCCCGGATTTATGCGGTGAATTGACCTCACAGCGAGGTTCGTACGGTCTCAACGAACGGTGTCAGTGAACCTTCGGCGTTGAGATAGAGTCTTGGCGTCGACCCTCACACCCGAAAAATATACCGCGACGCTTTTCAGCCATGCGCGAGTGACTGAGCCAGATGACCTTGCGCGTTTCACTCGAATCTGACGTATCTATTCTCATCAAATGAAACAGGAGAGACACCGGCAAAACCGGTGCCCCTCCTGCGTGTTGACCGCGACGGTTTAGGCGGTGCCGAGGGCGTTGACGACGTCCTGGAACAGATTCTTCAGGTACGGACCAACCA
>DAINCT010000224.1:0-6572 GCA_036732245.1 Chloroflexota bacterium
CAGCCATGTACCAGCCCCGTTGCGATGACCAGCGCATCAGGAGTCTTGAAGTTGTAGCGCACCCGTAGCAGCGCAGCTTGATGCGCGACGTGGATATCGATCGGCTGTGGGATCAGATTGGGTGTGTGCGTGACAAAGTTGAGAGCATGCCGGCCCGTCGATGTACTCACCCGCAAAGGCTGCACGATCACTTCCATCACCGTGACCATGGAAATGACGGCCGCATTCCTATCACGCCGAAGAAACTCATCGATGATGTGTATAACGACGGGCGACGTCGGCTCGCCACCATTCAAAAAGGCAATGAGCGCAGAAGAGTCGAGTAGGACCCGATCGCCGGCGCGAATATCCTGCTCTAAATTGGCAAGGCTCACTCGTCCCAGGATTCCCGTTCAGCGCTGAGATACGCGTCCACCTCGTCGGGGAGACCGTATACTCCGGCCAGGCTCGCTGCGTAGCTGGACTGAAGACGGTGTAGGCGGACAACGCCTCGCACTGCGTCCTCAACGACCCAGATATAGCGATCGCCGGCACGGGCCCCCAGCACATCGGCCACCGGCTTGGGCATGGTGATTTGATTCTTCTGTCTGAGTTCGCTCTCGGCTTCAATAACAGGAGCAGCCTCGCGCCCGGTGACGATCCTATCTTCGATCATAGATGTTCCTTGTTCTCTGGTGTCGGAATTTTGACTTAATAGTACAACAAACCGATCCCAATTCTAACCGGTAGACGTTCGTTCCTACCACTGATCTGTCAGTTCACATCGCCCCGTCCATCGTCTTTATTCGTCCCAACATCGCTTCACGACTGCGCGGTGGGTTCGGAGATGGAAACTACGTCCGGACCTTTGACTAGGTCTGGCCCTGGCCGCGTGACCGATGTCCCGTCGAACCGTGCATTGTATGGTTGAAGCATCAGAACACCGGATGATACTGCCGCACATTTGATGATGCGGACCGAGCGGGTTTCTTGTTACGCCAAGGAGGACATCTGGTTCGATCCCCTGGCGAACACAGCAGGTAAGTGATAATCGTAGTCGCAGTCGCGCCCTCATGACGGAGGCAGGAAATGATGAGTCTGTACGAGCATGCGGGAGGAGATGAGGGGCTGAATCGTCTCGAAGAACTCTTCTACTCGAAGGTGCTCGCGGATCCAGTGATGAAAACTTTGTTCACGGAACGGCGACCGCATCACGTCGAGCATTTGACCTGGTTCACCGCGGAATCATTCGGCGGACCCGACCGCTTCACGCACGAGTTGGGTTTTCAACACATCATTGATGTACACCTAAATCTGAAGATCACGGACGAGCAGCGGGATCGGTTCATTGCCCTCTATCTGGAGTCGCTTGATGAGGCGGACTTGCCTAACGACGAGACGTTCCGGGAGGCGGTACGCTCGCATGTTGACTTTGGGGCACACGTCGCCCAGCAGAACTCATGGGCTGAGACCGATACAGATCTTCACCCCATCCGCAACGTTCCCCACTGGGAATGGCCGAAGTCCTGATTACTAGATGAGTTCGCCAGTCCAGTACGCGGTTTGGAGCGGGCTCGCCGCATAGCTGGACTGGAGACGGTGAAGGCGAACTACGCCTCGCTCGCTGTCGTCAACGACCCAGATAAAGCGATCACCAGTTTAGGCCCCCATCTGACAAGATGGGCCATGCAAGTCCCTGAACTCATCGCCGCCCTGCAGCGCGAGGGCGAACTCCTGGCGGCAGCCGCGGCGAGGACCGATTTGGATACGCCGATCTCCACCTGTCCGGGCTGGACCATGCGCGATCTGGTTCGTCACACCGGTGGTGTGCATCGTTGGGCCACCGCCCATGTCGCGGAACGACTCCTCCGGCCGGTGGACGGACTTGACCAAGTCGTGCCGGCCCAGCCCGAGGACGATGTACTGGTCGAGTGGTTCGTGGCAGGGCACGCCGCGTTGGTCCAGGCGCTACGCGACGCCGATCCCGATCTCGCCTGCTGGACCTTTCTGCCCGCCCCTTCGCCGCTCGCCTTCTGGGCACGACGCCAGGCACATGAGACCGGCATCCATCGGGTGGATGCGGAGAGCCCGGCTGATTCCATCACCCCATTTCCGCCGGCGTTTGCCGCGGACGCATCAGAATGAGGGTTCTTCATCCTCATGTAGAGCCACCAAGCTGCGCCCTTCCGCGGCAATTGAACGGCGCAGAGATTGCGGGGCCAGCACCCGCACATGGCGTCCCCAGCCCAGCAGCCACCCCAGAATCTGGCTCTCCTGCCGCACGTGCAATGTCACCAGCAGTCCCTGGGGCGTATCCTCCTCGGCGGTGGTAAAGAAGGAGCGTGACTCCCGCACCCAACGCGCCACCTCGGGCGCGAAGAGCGCGCGTACCTCGACCGATCGATCGTCAGTGCGTGGCCGTGAAACCTGCAGCCCCTCCGGCCGGGTAAAGGTGCGCTCCAGCTCGGTCAACTCCTCCATGCGATCCAGCCGGAAGGTACGCATCCCACCCCGCAGCCCGTCGTGTCCCGTGAGGTACCAGGCGCCCTGCAGGTGCACCAGAGTAAAAGGATCCACCTCTCGCGTGGTCGGGTCGCCCGATCCATTCGCACGGTGACGCGTGTGATATCGGAAACGAACGGCGCGACGTGCCAGGATTGCGCCGCGCAGGAGACTGAGGAGCCGCTCCTCCGAGGTGGCACGCGCCGGGATAAAGAGGATGCTCTCACGTAAGGCCACCACCTCTGCACGGAGCCCATCGGGCAGCACGCCTGCGATCTTGCGACCCGCCGTTTCCGCCGCGGCCCGGAACTGCCGGTCGAAGCTCCCCGCCATCACATCGCTGCCGAGCAACAGCATCGCGGCTTCGTCGGACGAGAAGGTCAGCGGGGGCAGGAAGTATCCCTCCATGAGGGAATACCCCTGCCCCGGTACCGCGACCAGCGGCACGCCCGCCTCGGAGAGCGCTTCAATGTCGCGGTAGATGGTGCGTTTACTGGTCTCGAAGGTAGCGGCCAGATCCTCGGCCCGTCGGCGTCCGCGCGCCTGCAACTCGAGCACAATGGCGAGCAGTCGATCGGTTCGATTCACCTGCCCACCACCGTACCCAACGCCTTACTGTCCAGCCGGCAACTGAAGCAGGTTCACAGTGTTCCCGGATGGGTCTTTGATGGCAAAGGCGCGACCGAAGGGTTCATCCCGTGGAGCGCTCACGATGTCGATGCCTTCTGACCGCATGGTCTCATGGGTGGTATCGGCATCTTCCACGAACCACCAGAGTTCAACGGGTTCGCCGCCCTCTTCCGTGCTGAGCGCCAGCGTGGTTCCGTCCGTGGACTTGAACTGCACGAAGTTTGGGCTGCCAACCTCCACGGTATGGCCCAGCGTGTCGGTGTAGAACTGCTGCGCTCGAGCCATGTCGCGAGTATGCACGATGATGAAGTTCGGTCCGGTGCTCATGGTGTGTATCCTTTCACCCCGTAATCAGGTGCGTCGGGACAGATCCTCAACGCACCTCCACCATCTCACCCTCGAGTGACAACAGTATGTCAGTAGCTCAGGCGTGAGATCGAGTTGGAAGGAGAACATTCGGACGCGAGAGCATTCGTGGGTCACCCGGTTCGAAGAAGGCGATTACTGAATATCTGCCCTCTTCTGCTGAACACCGTGAGGCACCGGAGGAGGAGTGCGAAGATCGGGAATCAATCCGTCTCGGGCTCGTGACGGCCGGACGGCTACCCGCCCACGCGGTGACCCACGACAAACTGGGTGAGATTGCGGAAGTGGCGCGGCCCATCCCCGTCTGGCCACATCAGGTGGAAGACAGTCTCGCGCGCTTCGTGCTGTCGTTCAGGAGCCAGTCCCGCCGTAGTGACACTCGCCAGCACATCCCAGGCAGTTGCGAAGTCTGGAAAGTCGAAACCAAATGTCTCTCGCTCGACACGCGCGCTGATGCCCGCGTGGGCGAGCTGTGTCAGGAAGAGTGCAGGATTGGCCAGCGTTCCCGGTCCAACGCCGGGCACAGGAGGCTCCGGCGCGAACCGTCCGGCAGTCTGCTGAAACAGCACAATGTCGCACTCCTCCGGTCCTCCCCACATCGCTGCTACCAGGCGGCCACCGGGCCCGAGCACGCGGGCACACTCCCGGGCGGCCGCATGCCGGTCGATCGCATACATCAAGCTGAGTGACGCCAGTACGGCGTCGAACACGCCGGAAGGACTCGGGATAGCCTCGGCACGCCCTATCTGGAAGTCGACGCTGCCCAGTTCCAGCCCCTCGACTCGCTGTCGCGCCTGAGTGACCATCTTCGGGCTGATGTCCACGCCGACTACGACGCCCAACGCTCCTACCACCGATGCCGCTTTGATAGCTGCCTCGCCGGTGCCGGTTCCCAGATCAAGCACTCGTTCTCCGGGATGCAGAGCCGCTCGCTTGATCACTCCATCAACGACGGGAGCGAAACGCTCGTCGAGCGCGTCCACGTAAATCTGGGACACACTATCCCAGACTCCAACCTGCCATGCCGCCCCCGCGCGGTGAGAGGCTGCATCCACGCTTCCCTCTAGATCAGCTCCCGATTCCAGCTCCGTGCGGTTGCTTCCAGCCATGTAAGGATCTCCCCGATGTCTTCGGATGACGGTCATGAAGAGCGCGTCTCTGCTTGGTCCCCCTGGATCGATTACGCCGTCGTCCGGTAGGATCCGCCGAGCGGCATGATGCATGCTCGCATAGCCGGAGCACCAAGTCCACCGTGTCGTTGCCAGTGACACGGTCGAGCACCACCGGCCTTCGGACCATCTGTATGCACGACGCCCGGTTACAGGACGCTGTAACGCGGAACTGTCACACCACAGCGCCCGGAACGTTTTAATAGTAAGTCAAACATGAACGGCACCCGGGTTGGGGTCGTTAGAGGAGTACATTCATGAATCGACCGTTTCGTTCCCTGTTCGGGATAGCTGCACTGGCGCTGGTGGCGATGACTCCTGCGCTGACGCACGCCAACTCCAGTCAGGTCCGTGCGTCGCGCGTCGCACGCCTCAGCCATCACCTTCCCGCGGGCAGTTCCTCCGCCAAAGTCTTTACCTTCGGTGTGAAGGGAGGCAGTCTTCGCCCCTGGAGTGTCGTGCTGGCACTGGATGGCTCGGTGACCGCGACCGGCGTCACTGCGACCACGCAAACGCTCACCGCTCCCCAGGACACCTTGAAGGGCTTACTCGCACTGGCCGACGCGGAAGGCTTCTTCACCATGAGCAAGCAGATCGGGTGCCCCGGCGGGGGTAATCCTGATGTCTCCGCTCGCACCATCGCCATCTCTACCTCGACCGGCACCAAGCGGGTGAGCGTCTTCGGCACGTGCAAAGCGCCATTCAATCAACTCTACGCCGTGCTGCAGCAGATCGCGGGCACGACTCGGTAGAACGTCGGTCAAGTACTCTAGGAGCGCCCTGGCGACAAGGGACGAGCAGATCGCCATCGGCCTGATACGGACGACACTCCGCGGATTTCAGCTCTCAGGTGTCGGACTACAATGCCTTCCGAGCCCCGTCCTAGAAGAACACCCCGTTTCTCTCGCGACCGATCAGAGCAAAGACACTGGAGGACATGTTCGCCGGGTCGGAGACAAATGTGACGCCTCCGGTCGTCGCCGTCCACGTCATCGTCGCGCTGTTCTCGACCAGGGTCGCCCGCACCGATAACGATGGCTCGGTGACCTGGATGCGATTGACGGCGCCACTCCACTCCACATCGAATGAGACCGAGGCGGACGCGTACGGGGCGCCGGGCACGAAGATCGCATCGATGAGGTCGTCATAATCCCGCAACGCTAAATTACTCACCCTGTACGAGGCTCGTCCCGCACCCAGATTGACCTGCACGCTGCTCCGCGAGATGGGGACCGTCCAAAAGATTCCGTTCGGATACGGGACGATGCCGGGATCGAAGTCGTGAACCTGAGTTGAGAAGTTCGTGAAGTCAAACTGACCCACATATAGGTCAATTCAGACAAAGCCGAACGCACCCTCGTACGGACAGTCCATCGCCAGCATACTCCGCGCCATTCCATCTGTCAAGCCATTGGAGGCTCGAGCAACAGCTTGAGACCGCACCCATGCCAGAGTGACGCGAATTGGTCTCAGCTACTTCGCACCTTCAGCGTCTTCGGCTTCCAATAGATCCTTGAGAGTGCCCACTTGGGCTTCAATCTGCCTTCGTCCCAGGCGAGCGAGCAGTGGCTCGGCCACGCGAAAGAATCCCGCTGGTTCACCTTCGATGGCCCAGGTGACATGGGTGCCTCCGTCCTCCGGTTGCAGCGTCGTGGTGACCTCATACTGCACCGGACCCGAGGTGACCTTGCCGGCAAACGTGTGTGGTGGATCGTAGACTGTCACCACGTTGTCGGTCTGAAAGCGCCGGCCCAGAAAGTGCGCGGTCGTGCGAAACGTGGAGCCGACACCGAGCGGCCCGGAGGAGGTGAGCGTTGCTTCCTGGACCACGGTGCTCCACTCGGGGAACCGCCCAATATCGGTCATGTAGGCAAAGACGACGTCAACCGAACGATCGATGTGGGTATCTGCCTGTTCTCGGATCAT
>DAINCT010000225.1:0-6570 GCA_036732245.1 Chloroflexota bacterium
CAAAGGTGGTGCTCGCGAAAACGTCACCGAGTAGAGTAAAGCCCGCGCGGTCGTAGAAGGCATTTGCCACGACGAGTTCGACCCAGGTTTCGAGCGGCACATCGAAGGCATACGGATACTTGTAGCGGAGCGGCTCGCGCTCGTAAATCAAGAATTCCGTATCGACCCCGAGGTCGCGCATAAGGCGATACGCAATGTGGGCATGGCCGAGTTCGTCCTGGATGATCGCGGTTGCAGACCCAAACGCATTGAGCGTGGGCGCGTGCTTCCCTGCATTGAAATAGGCCGGAGCACTGATCAATTCCGTGTCCGCCGATACCGTCAGGATTCGGATCATGCCTTCGAGATAGGCGGGACTCATTTGGTCGACCGTCTCGATCAGCTTTCCGTCTCGGATGCGTGCGAGCACTTCATCATCAGTTGCTCGGGCCGCCGTCACCGTCATACTCTCGTGCTCCACCCAGCCACTCTGGAACGCCTCATTGTAGTCGCTATAATTCTGTGCCGGGGAGCGGACCTCTGACCGGATGTGCCGTCGACAAACAGGCAAGTGCCCGCCGGAAGCTCCCCGGAATACGATGGACTGAAGATGCAATCGCATGAATTCATGCCGGCGCACCGACATTTACGTTGTTAGACACGCTCACGTTCATAATCCGGACGACATCCTCTACGGCCGATTGCCGCGTTTCCACTTGAGCGACCTGGGCCTGAATCAGGCGAACAAGCTGGCAGCGTTTCTGGCAGGTAGGCCCATCGAGGCGATCTACTCGAGTCCCCTGCTGCGAGCCAGGCAGACGGCCGGGACAATCGCGCAAGTCCTCCCAGGCGTGCCAGTGCGCCGCTCCAGTCTGATCCTGGAGGTGCGGACTGGTTACGAGGGAGAGCCGAATTCGATTCTGCAACCGGGATTCAGCTTCTATGAGCCACTCGTCCGGGAAACCGACGAAAGCATGGAAGCAGTATACGTGCGAGTGTCCCGGTTTCTGCGCCGTATCGCCCGACGACATGCGGGCAAATCAGTCGTCGCGGTGACGCACGCGGATCCAATTGCGATCATGCGTCTGGGCCTGTTGGGCCTACCCTTCTCAGTGTCTAACTTGCACTCCACCGTGTATCCGGCGCGTGCGTCGATTAACCTGGTGACGTTGACGCCGGAGCAGGACCCCGTACTCACGTATTTCAACGTGTCCGGCGAACGGCTATAGATTCAGCCCGGCAACTGAATGCGCTTGAATCCCTCCGCGTATCCCATGCCGTGCGGTTCGCCCACAGTTCGAGCACGTTCTGGGATCATGTCGCGCAGACTCTCCCGCACCTGGCTTGCGTGAGCCATCAGTGCCGCAACCTTTTGGTCGATGAAACCGGAGATGTCGATAAAGTGGTCGGCCTGGACAGTGCCCGCTACCCAGAGTTCTCTCACGATATGCGGCTCCAGACCCTCTGCGAGTAATTCGGGAAACGTCAATCGATCCCGGCAACATGGATAGACGGCGGCAAACGTAGCCTCTCCCGTCGCCAGGTGATCCGGGTGCTGCACAAAGATGCTGGCCGCAAGGTCTCGTATTGGGCTTTGAGCGATGACGACATCCGGTTTGTACCGTCGTATGGCAGCAGTTATCGCTTTTCTCAACTCCAGGTTGGGTTCAAGCATGCCATCCGGAAAGTTGAGAAAGCATACATCTTCGAGCCCGAGTAACTCGCCGGCGGCCCTCTGTTCTCGCTGTCGGGTAGCCACGAGTTCAGCCGGGCGGGCATCCGGGTCTGCGCTCCCCTTGCTGCCGTCCGTTACGACGACATAGACCACGTCCTTCCCATCGGCCGTCATTTTCGCCACCGTACCGGCACTTCCAAACTCGCCGTCATCCGGATGGGCGAATATCGCCGCCGCTCGCCGAATATCGTTCCACTCCATGCGGGTTCCTTCCTCAATGGGCGACGCGTGCAACACACTGTCGCTGTTGGCTACCGACGCCGGCCTCTGCTCGCGTCCCACCGCACGTCACTCCGGCCTCGCCTGCTTCGTGAGCCTTCGAGCGGCTAGGATATGGCAAGAGGGAGCACGATGACACTCGATGGTACCAATCGACGTTTGGAGCCCAAGCCGATATCGGCCTCGCAGCTGACGATGGCCCGACAAACGATGCCGGATGATGCAAACCCTTGGGGCTACGTTCACGGCGGAGTGGTGATGAAACTCGTGGACGAGGCCGCCGGTTCAGCTGCCATCCGCCACGCCCGATGCAGAGTCGCGACCGCTGCGATTGATTACATGAGTTTTTTACATCCAGTCCACGTCGGAGACCTACTGTTCTTAAAAGCCTCAGTGAACGACGTCGGTCGGACCTCCATGGAGATCGGAGTGCGTGTCGAGACGGAGAATATGCTGACCGGCGAACAGCACCACACTTCCTCGGCGTATGTGGTCATGGTGGCTTTGGATGACCAAGGACGTCCCACCGCGATTCCTCCCGCCGTGGCGGAGTCATCGGATGAGATGCGTCGGATGGCCGCTGCTAAGATCCGTCGAGCCCAGCGAAAGTTGCTCGAAGCGAAGTTGAAGGAGAATGCTGACGAAATGAATGGACCGTCCGCGTCAGCTAGTCGTTACTCACAGGCCGGGTGCGAGTGAGCAAGGGCGATTCGAGGCATCAGGAGAATGACGCATATGGTCCTCTCCGCTCGGCGGCGACGAGCCGGCGAGTTCCCGAGGCAGACGTGGAAGCGGTGTCTGCTCCTCAAGATGAAGCTTCCCACAAAATATCTGTAGAGGAGCAGACTCCCGCCGCCCACCAGGATACGATCGTGATCTTAGATTTCGGCTCTCAATACAGCCGGCTCATTGCGCGGCGCATCCGTGAAGCCCACGTATACTGCGAGATACTCCCACACGACGCGTCATGGGAGAAGCTGCAGTCCCTGCACCCGAAGGGATTTATTCTCTCTGGTGGGCCGGCTAGCGTCTATGACCGGGCAGCACCCCGCTGCGCACATGAGGTGTTCGATTCCGGCATTCCGGTGTTGGGCATTTGCTACGGTATGCAACTCGTGGCGTACGAATTGGGTGGCAAAGTCGCTCCTGCGTCCCGCCGCGAATTCGGGTCGGCGGATCTGCGTATTCTCGATCGCGACGGCATTTTCGAAGCAGTATCGCCAACGACACGGGTATGGATGAGCCACGGAGATCGGATTGATGCGTTGCCGGAAGGATTTCGACCGTTAGCTGAAACGTCGAACTCGTCCTGCGCCGCGTTCTCGAACGATCGCGGCATAATCGGACTTCAGTTCCACCCTGAGGTCGTGCATACTCCCGAAGGCAGCAGCATGCTGGCGGGGTTCGTACGAAATGTCTGCGGATGCTCGATGAGCTGGACCCCGGGCGCGTTCATCGACGAGACCGTGGCTGCGATTCGCCGCCAGGTGGGCGATGGAAAGGTACTGTGCGCCTTGAGCGGCGGTGTGGACAGCGCCGTGGCTGCCACTCTGATCGCACGCGCGGTCGGAGACCAATTGACCTGCGTCTTCGTCGACAATGGTCTGCTGCGTCAGGATGAAGCCAAAGGTTTGATCGAGGTTTTTGCCGATCACATTCCCGGTAAGTTCGTGCACGTGGACGCGACGGATCGATTTCTCGACCGGCTGTCCGACGTGATCGATCCTGAAGAGAAGCGTCGCATCATTGGTGACGAATTCATTCGGGTGTTCGAGCGCGAAGCCCGCAGACTTGGCGACATCAACTTTCTGGCTCAAGGGACACTGTATCCGGACGTCATCGAGAGCACTAGTCACGACACCGCTACCGTCGCGGCTCGGATCAAGACCCATCACAACGTGGGAGGACTTCCGGCCGATCTGCGGTTTACTCTGGTGGAACCACTCCGGTACCTCTTCAAAGATGAAGTGCGAAAAGTGGGGCTGGAACTCGGCCTTCCGGAATCCATGATCTGGCGCCAACCGTTTCCCGGGCCCGGTCTCGCAGTTCGAGTCATCGGCGCAATCACGCGAGAGCGGCTTGACGTTCTGCGCGCGGCTGATCACATCGTCGTTTCCGAGGTGAAGCGAGCCGGCCTCTACCACGAACTGTGGCAGTCTTTTGCTGTTCTCACGCCCCTCCAAAGCGTCGGCGTGATGGGAGACTTTCGGACGTACGGATACGTCGTGGCGATTCGAGCGGTAACGAGCGAAGACGCGATGACGGCCGATTGGGCGCGGCTCCCTTACGATTTGCTGGCCGGCATATCCAATCGGATTGTCAACGAGATACCAGCCGTCAACCGTGTGGTGTACGACATCAGTTCGAAACCGCCCGCCACGATCGAATGGGAATGAAGCTCGTCGAATGCCGTGATCCGAAATGACGGTCGATAAATACACACGCCCCGAGATGGGCCGCATTTGGTCGGATGACAACAAATACGCCTGTTGGCTGAGAGTTGAAATTGCGGTCGCCGAAGCATGGGCCGAGGAGGGTCGGATCCCCAGCGAGGCGCTCCCTGCCATACGGTCCGCCACGTTCCAACTCGATCGAATTCGTGCCATCGAGGAAGAGACGCAACATGACGTGATCGCGTTTCTTCGCAACCTGGCGGAGACGGTCGGGGAAGAGGCGCGCTGGATTCATCTAGGACTGACCAGTTCGGATGTCGTGGATACCGCCCTGGCACTCCAGTTGATCGATTCAGTTGATCTGCTGATTCGCGGCGTGGAGGATCTTCGATCTGTGATCGGTGGGCGTGCGCGCCGGTACAGGGACGCCATCATGATCGGTCGGACGCACAACGTCCACGCGGAGCCAATCACGTTCGGCTATAAGCTTGCCGTCTGGTATGCGGAGATGGCACGGCACGTGCAACGGCTGCGCCGCGTGCGGTCTGAGGTAGCCGTCGCCAAAATCGCAGGTGCCGTCGGGACTCATGCGAACGTGCCACCCAGCGTGGAGGAACGGGTATCAACCGCACTGGGGTTAGTGCCCGAGGAAGTCGCGACCCAGATCGTGCAACGTGATCGCCATGCCACCTACGTGCTAGAGCTTGCCCTGCTCGCATCCTCTCTGGATAAAATGGCGACCGAGCTTCGTAATCTGCAGCACACCGAAATTCTGGAGGTAGAGGAACCGTTTCAACAGGGTCAACAGGGCTCCAGCGCCATGCCACATAAACGCAATCCGATACTCAACGAACGCATCAGCGGCATCGCGCGCGTGGTACGGGGGTATGCTGTGCCGGCGCTGGAAAATGTCGTCCTGTGGCACGAACGCGATATTAGCAATTCCTCGGTAGAACGCGTCATTCTCCCCGATGCTTCAACTCTGGTCGACTACATGCTGGGACTTCTGACCCGGATCGTCAGCACAATGCGTGTGAACGAGGACCGCATGCGCCGTAATCTGGATTCGTCGCATGGTTTGTTCTTTTCGGAAAAGATCCTCACCGGCTTAATAGAGGCAGGCCTGTCACGTCCTGACGCCTATGCCGTGGTGCAGCGCAATGCGATGGAGTCATGGCGCACCGGCGAGGAGTTCCGCGAGGTGATCGAGCGCGACGGCGCGGTAACTGCTCGACTCTCAACGTCGCAATTGGACAGACTCTTCGACCCGGCTCCATTCCTGGAACACATCGACAGCGCGTTCGTCCGCGTCGGGCTTGAGAGCGCACTCGGTGAGTGAGGTGCCTGCAAACAGGGTTTTCGTTACGGGTGCCACATCGGGGATTGGTGCGGCATTCGCAGAACGATACGCTTCTGACGGTTTCGACATCGTGGTACACGGCCGTCGACGAGAAGTCCTTGAGGAAACTGCCCAAAGGCTTCGATCCCGATACGGTGTGCGATCCGAGGTGGTCATCGCGGATCTTTCAAGTCGAGCTGAAGTGCGACGAGTTGAAGAGCTTGTGGCGGAGGATGATCGTCTCTACGCTCTTGTCAACAACGCCGGTTTCACTCCGTTAGAGCCGTTTGAAGTAACTTCACCGGACGAGATTCAATCCATGATCGACGTACACGTGGTGGCGCTAACTCGGATAACGCGTGCTGCATTACCCGGAATGCTGCGTCGTCGGCGCGGAGACATCGTGAACGTCGCTTCCGACGGGATCTTCGCCCGATACCCGCGCTCGCTCATGGCGACGTACGCGGCCAGCAAAGCATATGTCGACACTTTTACACGCGCGATTCACACCATCGCGAAGGAATGTAATGTGCGAGTCCAGTCGCTGTGTCCGGGGTTTGTCACGAGCGAGATCTTGCAGCGCCACGGCATCGCGTTCGACGACTGGGGCATCCCGCCGTCGGCGGTGATGTCGGCTAGTACCTGCGTCGATGCGTCCCTGGCGGCGCTCGCACTCGGCGAGGTGACCTGCGTGCCCACGCTGGAAGACGCCGAGTTACTCGATCGCATGCGCACGATCAGCGAAGAGATTCGAAGTCAATCGTCAGGGACCCGGCAGCCCGCCGCACGCTACGGAATACGAACGGACGGACGGGACTAGACGCCTGACGAATGCGGGCCTAATGTCAGCCAGTGGTAAACACCAGGCGCGGAATATCTCAGTCCCGGCGCTTGATCGTGCGATC
>DAINCT010000226.1:0-6567 GCA_036732245.1 Chloroflexota bacterium
GCGCCGCACTGGACGCCATCGCGGCGGCCCTGCTGCACGATGAGTCTCTGGACCGCGACCGGTTCACCGCCATTGCCCGTGAACACGGTGCTCTTCCGAAACCGCAGGATTCGCTTCCGTCCCCAGTGGGTTAGGAACGACCTCGCCTACGCGAATTTTGTGACGGCGCCCCTGCGGGGCGAGCGGGCGAGCGCGACTCGCCCCTACCGGAGTAGCGTTGCAGAACGGCGCATGCAAACGGGTGTCCTGCGCGGCAAGGGCGAATACAAGTCGCCTGTACGATCCGTTGGAGGCATGTTCCGCCGAGATCGCGGTTACGTGGCAGAGCACGTCGAGTTGCGCGAAGGCCATCACGTCGTGCTCTCGCGCCCGGCAGCCCGTAGGGCATCCAACCGAGGAGAGAAGGCAAGCCGGCTAGTGCTATCCTCAAGACCGAAGTTTGGAGGAGCGCAGGGCAACCGTGGAACGGCATCTCAAGGTGGTACCCCCCGGCGAAGAGCAGCCCTCCAGCGAGCTGCTCACCTTCCTGATCGCCGACGTGCGGGGCTACACCAACTTCACCCAGGAGCATGGCGACGAAGCTGCCGCAGCCCTTACGAGCCGCTTCGCCGACATCGTAGAAGGAACCGTTACCTCTTACGCCGGCCGGCTGATCGAGCTGCGCGGCGACGAAGCATTGGTGGTGTTCACTTCGGCGCGGCAAGCAATCCGGGCAGCGGTCGCGATTCAGGATCGGTGCAGGGAGGCGATGGCGGATGATCCGACGCTGCACCTCAAGGTGGGCATCGGGATGGACGCCGGCGAGGGGGTCGCGGTCAAGGGCGGGTATCGAAGCGGGGCACTGAATCTCGCGGCTCGGCTCTGTAGCCAGGCCGCGCCGGGCGAGGTACTGATCAGCGAAGGCGTCATGCACCTGGCGCGCAAAGTCGAGGGGCTCACCTTCGTCGAGCGGAAGCGAGTGCAGCTCAAGGGCCTCGAGGAGCCGGTGCGGCTTATCGAGGTGAGACACGAAACCGCGATGATGCCGGCGACCACCACCTCGCCTCTGTTGCTAATGCTGGCCGGCGCCGCTGCCGTCCTGCTGCTGGCCGTGATAGGCGTCGTTGCGTACCTTGCAAGGCCACGAGCTTCCGCAGCCGTCCCGTCACTGAACGTGCGTCGGGTCCCGTCGTGGGGCTTACAGGGAGCGCCCACGCCTCAATTCAGCTATCCGGATGCAGTGGCGACCGGCCCCAACGGCGATGTGTACGTGGCCGACACATATCACTACCGGATCGTGCGACTCGCGCCCGACGGAACCTTCCTGCAAGCCTACGGCGCCCAGGGAACCGGTCTGGGACAATTTGCGCGTCCGGTGGGCGTCGCGGTGGACGGCCGAGGGCGTGTCTACGTGGCCGACTCGGAGGCACACGGTGTGGACCAGCTGTCTGCCTCCGGCATTCCGCTGCAGCACTGGGGCGGGCAGTTTCAGGGATCGGCGCCGGGTGAGTTCAGCCAGCCGAGTGCGGTTGTGGCTGATAAGACGGGCAACGTCTACGTCGGCGACGTCGGAAACTCCGGCATTCAGGTCCATTCCGGTTCGGTCTGGCGGCAGTGGCACGCCTCCTTAGGGGTCGCGGGCATGAGTCTGGACGGCCACGGCCACGTTTTCGCAACCGATGGGGGGAACACCGTGTGGGAGCTGACAGCCGGAGACGGCCGGGTCGTCAAGAAATGGGGAACCGGCGGCACCGGGCCCGGCGAGCTGAGCGGCGTGGGCGCGATTGCCGTCGATCCGCGAAGCGGGCGGGTGTACGTCGCGGACGTGAACAACAACCGCATCCAGGTTTTCACATCCTCGGGAAAATGGCTCGCCAGCTGGCCGACTCCGGGCGCACTGGGGGGGACGACTCAGCCGAACGGCGTCGCACTGGACGGACATGCGCATCTATACGTGGCGTACGGCGGCTCGAACCGGGTTCTGAGGTTCACGCTGAGCGGAACGCTCGATCGGAGCTGGAAACCACGACCGGAGCCCCGCGTGAGCTGGGGAGTGCCATACACGATCGCCACAGACGCCGCGAACACTATCTATGTGGCGGATTCACTTCGCGGTAGGCTTGACCTGGTCACGCACGATGGCCGTCCGGCGGGTACGATCAGCGGGCTAAACGCGCCGCAGGGAGTGGCGGTCGATCGAGTGGGTGACGTCTTCGCAGCGGACACCGGCGCCAACAAGGTCTGGGAGTTCTACCCGGATGGTCACCCTGCTGCGGAGCTGGACAACGGTTCCCCGCAGGGCTTCGGCCTGGGCAGATTCCAAACTCCCTACGCAATCGGCGTGGATCGCGCCGGAGACGTCTTCGTGGCCAGTTCTCCGCAGGGCGAGTACATCGAGGAGCTTCCCGGGAAATATCGCGCCGGGCGCAACTGGCAGCAGTTCGACCAGGGCACGCAGCTCTCCTGCAGCGCCGCGCCGGCCTGCATGGCCGTAGATCCTTTAAAGGGAACGGTGTACGGCATAGCCGGGAACAAAGTTGTCAGGTTCGTCTCTTCGGGAGCCGGTTTGGGCGAGGTCGATCGCGGCTGGCGGCTCCTCTCCGGGCAGGGCAAGAGCGCCGCCCCGGTGAACCTTACCAGTCCAGCCGGCATCACAACCGACGCGCATGGCAACCTTTTCGTCGTCGACGCCCAGCAGCGCCGGGTCTTCAAGTTCTCAGCACGTGGCGTGCTTCTCGCCGAGACGCCCGACTCCATTGCCCGCCTGGTCTCAACGCCCAACGGTATTGCCGTCGACGCGCGGGGCGATCTCTATATGAGCGTCAACAGCAAGAGCGGTACCTCGGTGATCAAACTAGCGCTGGTCGCTCCCGTGCACCGATAAGAGGCGAAGGATTCGATCGGCTAAGGCGGAAGCTCCTGCGTGGCTCATAAAAAGTCCCGCGGATTTGAGGACTGGCAGAGCGTGCTGTTGACACCCTCCTACCCAAGATGTAGGCTTGCCCCAACCGCTGCGAGCAGGAGAGGGGCAGGACCATGGGGCGTTATGGTGTTCGTCTGGGGGCGCTGACCCTTCTGCTGATGGCCGGTGTGGTCGCGGGGAGCAGGACAACGGCTCACGCACACGGCAGGCTGGGAGCTTCGCCGGCACGCTGCCCGAAGCGAAACCAAGCACGCGGCGTAATCACCTACTCGGACAACTTCTTACCGACCACGATGAACCCTTTCGCTTTTGCTGGTGGAGGGCTGCCCCTGGCACTGTTCGACAATCTCTTCCTTTATGCCCCGAATGGCAAGACCCAGACCATGATGGCCAGCGAGTTGCCGACGGTGAGGAACGGCGGCATCCGGGATGGGGGCCGGACGATCCTCATCCATCTGAAGGCGGCCTACGCTGGTCCAACAACAGCGAGATCACGTCCGCAGACGTGAAGTTCGGCTGGGAGGTGGGCATGGACCCGGCCACCGGCCCCTTCTGCGCCGGCTTCTGCGACAGCGTCAAGTCCATAGCCACGCCGGACCGTTACACCGCGGTAGTGCACCTGAAACGTCTCCCGCCTGAGGTGGTGGTCAGTGGCAACAGCTGGCAGCCATGGCCGGTGCGCTGGCCTCACGCGTGGAACGGCGATCCCCATGCTGCCGCCCTGAAGCTGGCGCAGGATCCGTCCTTCAACTTCTTGAGCCCGGCGTACCCGACCAACGGTCCGTACCAGGTGGCGCGCGTGGTGTCCGATCACGAGGTCGATCTGCGACCGATGCCGTATTACGACGATATGACCTGCGGCGCCTATATCAAGACCATCCGCGATTTGGGCTTTGCGAATGACTTTTCGGGCTTCCTGGCCATGCAAGCGGCCGCCGGCAGCGGTCACCTAGATATTGGAGTCGACTTCCAGCCGGAGCAACTTGGCGCGCTCGAGCGAGTGCACAAGGTTTATCGTCTGCATTCGCCGCCGTCTTTCACCTTCGAGCACCTCGAATTCAATCTCGACAGCACCTACAATGACGCGCGGAATCCGCTTGCCAATGTAGACGTACGGTTGGCGCTGGCCCTGGCGGTGAGCAAGCCGCGAATCTTGCGGGATGCATTTGGCGCCACGACGCAAGCCGCCGCGCGTCTGGTCGCTTGGACGCCCTGGGTGAATTCTCCCAGACTGCGTCAGCCGTACGCCGACCCGAAGGTCACGGGCCAGTGGGACCCTCTGGCGAAGCGCTACGTGAGCGACACAGGTCGCGGGCAGGCGCTCGCCGATGCCAGAACGTTGTTGTCGCGCACGGCATGGAAGCATGGCTTCACGCTCTCCTTCGAGCGGAGTGGACGCCCCTACCGAGCGACAATCGCCCGGGACCTGGCGAAGGCCTGGGGGCGGCTCGGCGTAAAGGTGAACGACCACGAGGCAAGCGACAGGACAGAGCTGTTCGGCACCTGGGAAGAGGGAGGCATCTTGATTCACGGTGCGTTTCAGGTCACCAGCTTTGTCTTCGTTGGAGGCAGCGATCCGGATCCGATGAAGACGGAGCTCGAGAGCCGCTTTGTTGCCCGTGATCATCCCTCTCGGGCGTCGGTCGCGGATCAAAATTACGCCGGCATCCGCGATCGCGTCATCGACAGTGAGTTTGAGCGGGGCGAGAACTCGATCAGCGGAGTCGTACGCACTCAGGCCTTCCACCGGGTGCAAGAGCGGCTCAATCAGCGAGCCTACTGGGTGCCGCTCTTCTATGTGCCGGACATCACCACGAGCTCGAGGCGTATCGAAGGATTCCACACGAGTCCCGTCTTGTCCAGCGACGCGGCGTATGCATATCAGTGGAAGGTGAAGTAGCGTTTTCAGAGGTTCCGCCGCCGGTTGACACCCCTCTATCCAGGATGTAGGCTGACTGCAACCGGTGGGACCAGGAGAAGGGCAGGAACCATGTGTCTCCGTAGCATTCGTCTGGCGGGCATCGGTAGTCTTGTGATGGTGGCCGGTGTGCTGCCTGTCAGCGGAACCGCGGCTCGCGCACATGGGAGCGCGCAGCGCTCGGCTACCCGATGCGCCAAGCGCAACCCGGTACACGGCGTCCTGCGCTATTCAGAGGTGGGGCTGCCGACCTCGCTCAATCCGTTCGGCGCCGGAAGCCTCTCGATCTCGCTGTTTGACGATCTCTTCCGCTACGGACCCACCGGGAAGGTCTACGCCATGATGGCCCGCGAGATGCCGACGCTGAAGAACGGCGGCATCCGCGACGGCGGAAAGACCATCGTCATTCATATCAAGCCGGGGCTGCGCTGGTCGAACGACACCGAGATCACCTCGGCTGACGTTAAGTTCGGCTGGCAGATAGACATGGATCCGGTCACCGGTCCCCTCTGTTCGGGCACGTGTGACAGCGTGCGCAGCATCAGTACCCCCGACCGTTACACCGACATGCTTCATATGAGGAGGGTGTTCGGCGGCATCCTCACCCCACCGGCACAATTAGCCAACGGTTGGCAAGTTTGGCCCGTCCGCTGGCCGCATGCCTGGAACGGGGATCCGCACGCGGCTGCATTGAAGCTGTCGCAGGATCCCGCCTACAACTTCCTGAGCCCGTCGTACCCAACCAGTGGGCCCTATCAGGTAGCGCGAGTGGTCTCTGACCACGAGGTAGACCTGCGCCCCATGAAGTACTACGACGACATGACCTGCGGAGGCTATGTCAAGACCATCCGCGATATCGGGTTTGCGAACGACCCATCGGGGTGGCCTGCTATGCAGGCAGCAGCGAGCAGTGGACACCTCGACGTGGCTGTCGGCTATCTGGCAAGCCAGATCGGGAGCCTCAAACGCCTGCACGGCGTGTACCTAGTTCACGCGCCTCCCTCTTTCAGTTTCGAGCACCTCGAGTTCAACCTCGACCGTACCTACAACGGCGCGCCAAACCCCCTGGCGAGCACGAACGTGCGGCTGGCGCTGGCTCTGGCACTCGACCGACCGACCGTGACGCAGGATGCGCTTGGGGTGCCGGTGAAAGAAGCCCGCGAGCTGGTGGCCTGGACGCCCTGGGTAAACTCGCCGTTGCTGCGGCAGCCGTTCGCAGATCCGCGGCTCACCGGGCAGTGGGACCCAATCGCACACAAGTATGTGAGTGACACGGGACGGGGGCAAGCCTTGGCGGACGCTCGCACCTTGCTCGCCCGAACCCCTTGGAAGCACGGTTTCACGCTCGATTTCGTCCGAGGGCCGGCGCCGTACCGGGCCGTCATTGTTCGCGATCTGGCCACGCTCTGGGGACGGCTAGGCGTCAAGCTGCGAGATCATCAGATCACCCCGGGCGACCTGTTTGGCACCTGGGCCGAGGGCGGGGTACTGGTCCACGGCGCCTTTCAGGTCTCCACCTTTTCCTGGACGGGTGGGACCGACCCGGATCCGTTCAAGACACTCCTGGAAAGCCGATTCGTGGCACGCGATCATCCCTCCAGTGCGACGGACGCCGACGGCAACTTCGCCGGCATCCGGGATTCTGTGATCGATCGCGAGTTTGAGCGCGGTGAAGGGAGCTTTAATCACAGCGTCCGCACCAGTGCCTTCTATCGAGTGCAAGAGCGGCTCAACCAGAAGGCGTACT
>DAINCT010000227.1:0-6547 GCA_036732245.1 Chloroflexota bacterium
CGGCAAGCTTGCCCTGAATGTAATCGAGTTTTTGTGCGGTAGTCATTGTAAAAAATGAGGTTAGGGGATGGAACGGAAGCTCAGCGCGTAACGATCGCAGTTTCCAGCGCGTGCACCCGCACCTTGCCAGCGTGACCGTACTTGAGGAACCCCAGCGACGCCTGCGGATCCTCGGCAATGTAGCCGATAACGCAGCCCGGCCGCGCGTACTCAGTCGGAGCAAGCGCAACCTCCACGTCAGCTTTCGCCCGCGCGAAGTTCTGCCCTACTTCGAAACCAAAACCAGCTTTGAGGTATGTTTTCATAAGCAAATGTAAAAGAATAGGATAGTGGAGATTAGCCCAAGGTGTTGAACATTATGTTAACATTACCGTAATGCTAGGTGAGAACGTGTCGCAAATAGCCTTTTCCGCATCGATCTGGTCTAAAAGTGAACCACAAACGACACTTGAAAAACCAAATCTTGCGTAACTCATACACCTACGGTCAGCTCTGGAAAAGTGATACATAATAACTGTATTGTAACACCCAATCTATGCCATCCATTTGCTCACGACGGCGGGGGGTATTTCGGGTTTCGGGCATCGCGCCCCGTGGAGTTAAGATCTACTCTCTATCAGAAATTTTTGCCCGTGTACGTAAGCGCCGTCCCACTTGCCGAGCAGGCGTGCGATTTGGGGCGATCTTTCGTTGGCGTGAACAAGGGTGCGGCTGGCGGTCGAATGGGCGTAAAGCGAACGGGGTGGGGTGCTGGTGCGAAGTCGTGTTTCGCGGTGTTCGTGGGGTGGTGAGGACGTGCGCATGGCGTGTTCGTGGGGTGCGCGCGATGGCGCCATGGGGATGCTCGAGCGAGGGGTGGGCGGAGCGCCTGCTTGGGAGACGCTGGTTTGACGTTGGGCTGGGGTAGGCGAGCGGTCTGGCGAAGATGCTCGCTGCGCTCGGATGGGTCAGCGCACAGGCCCATTTTCAAAGCCCCCCTTTCCCCCATTGGATCAGGCGCGGTTAAGCGAGGGGAAGCCTGCCTCACCAACATCCCGCAATCGTGGGCTGTCCCGTTGGGGTTTCGGAATGGCGCTCGAGTCCGTCGAGTCATCCCTAGTTGGCAAAGCAATGTCGCGTTTTGCGCGTCCGGGGCTGGGGTGCTGATACGTGGCCGGAACCCTACGCCGGCCTTGGTGGCGGACCGGAACGTCGTATGAAAGTTGATCGACGTTCTCATGGTCGGGAAACGAAGAAGCCCGGCAGTCGGCTCTACTCGACCACGCGGGCTTCTGAAGGTCTTGTCTCACCTTCAAAGAGATTGTGCGGAGCGCGTAGAGCGAACTGCTACTGACATGCCGAATTGGCTTCGACGGGACACAACGTGTGGAGAACGTGTGGCCGGTGTCAACTGAAAAAATGGAGCGGCTGGTTCGTGGCGGCTATGGATTCATAAACACGCCAGGACATTTGGGCCCATCGGGCTGCGGAAGATTGCACGCATCGCCCGGCTTGTTTGACCACGACTTACGACCACAGCGACAGCATACAGATTCAGGGGCAACCACCGTCTTCCTGGTCACCTGCATGAACGTACCTCCCGGCGCATCATATTGTGGCCGTGGCGTCCAGTCCTGCGTGTCGTCGTTCAGCCATTCCAGCGCGCGTTCACGGGTGTAGCCCCATTCGTCCATGATCAGGATGATGGCGCGCTCGAGAAGGACTTCGGTTGGCTTGCTCATGTGATTCCGTAGTGTGCGTGGATCATCTCCCTGGCGATGCGCATCATGGTCTCATCCACGCGCCTTTCAAGTTCCGTGACTCTGTACGGGTTTATCAGCGAACTGGCCGAGTAGGGCGGTAAGTCTTCCAGCATCGACATCGCATTACCGTCGCGGACTGTCGGAGTGAGGTTGATACGCTTGAGCACTGGCGCTGCAACCGCGGCAGCAGCTCCAATTCCAAGTGAGCGAAGGAATGTCCGGCGGTTCATATCGGCCGCTTCACAAGCGTTGGCTGCGGAAGGTTGGTCATTGCGACCGTTCGGCCGACACATGACACCGCGGCAAGTGTTTCTTCATGCTCAACCATCTGAGCGATCATCTTGGGCGTGAGTGGTTCGATCGAAGCATACTGTGCTGCGTAGGCTCGTGGGTTCGTCTTCTTCAGTTTGGCCGCTTTGCGCTGTTCCACTTTCTCGTGGCGAATTTGCTCATCCGACTTCGGTGTCATGCGCCCGTGTTGAAGGCACACACATTTGCGCGGTTTCTGGTAGCCCATCGTATCGCGGGGTGTGCGCTTGGTATCCCGGGCGCCGCTGTAGGCGCACGTTCCGAGCGGTCCGACATCCGTGACCTCGAATGTGAATCCTTCGTCTGATCCCCAGCCGTTGATCACGACAGGGACGTTGGGCGAGGCGAGCAGGGCTTTGGCGAGTTCGTGGGCTTTCATAAAATTGTCTCCACCCTCTCCGTCAACTCGAACACTGCGAAGATGTGGCCGCCGTCAATGAAGTGCGGCGAGACTAGCACGCGCGAGCTGACAAACTGATCGCCGGATGGCAGTGACATCATGTCGAGTTCCTTGACGTTGGGATCCTGGTTGAACCTAACGAATGCCTCGCGTGTGACGAAGCACTTGTGGATGGAGGTGCGAAGGGTGGTGTTCACGGGATGTTGTTCCTGATCTCGTGTGCCGTCCTGATGCGCAGTTTGTGCGGGCAGTCTTCAGGCTTCCCCGCCCATAGCGGTTGAAACTTTGGGTGATCCGAGTACGGGTCGCCGAAGAACACACGATTCATGCGCTCGCGTTCGACCAGTACATGGTCTGGTGTGTTCATTCGTCAGACTTGGTCCTGGCGCACTCACGGATGCGCTCGGTTTCGTAGATGACCCATTCGTTGACCTGTCCGAATCGGGCCTGCCAGTTGCCAGCCCCTCGATTGACGCAAACGGTCCCGTCGAGTTCCGCCGGCATGTGGCGCGTGCAGAAGATTTGAACCGTGTCGAAGTGCTCGCCGAGTTGGTCGACATGCCGCTGCACCCGCTGCAGATCTTCGTCCCGGCTGTTGGATGACACGTCGCTCATCGGTAGGTCCGCAGTTGCGAGTTTGTCGGCAGGTACAGGCAATGGGATGGCGTCCCATCGTGGTTCTCGTGCAGGCAGTGCAGCCGATTGGATAGGCCGGCGTTGAACAGGAGTTGGAACACAGCGTCGTCGCGTTTCAGGTGCCGGCCGTGCGTGCCCCACATCGCCACGATCACGTCGCAGCGTCGTGCCTGGTCGAGCAGATGGCGGTCGTTGTCCGGTCCGACTGGATCTGCCTCCTGCTTCATCACCGCAGGCTGCGTGGCGCGGAAGGCGAACAGGTTAGTCATCACGAACGAGGTGAACCCCCAGTCGGCGGAGAAGCGGCGGATGCGGCGAAGAGTGTTGTCGAGTTTGTCCTCGCAAGCCGTGCTCGGATTGAGACCCGTCCACATGATCACCCGCGGCGGCAGCACCTCGTCGATCACGTGCTCGAGCGTGTAGCGGTAGCGCCGATCGGGTGAGAACTGGCAGAGGTTGGTCATCGCCGAAAGAATCTCCACACCGCGCGCACCTTTGCCCAGCGGCCGGTGAACAGGTAGGCCGACCAGCCTTCGTTGGTATCGATCGAATGAGCCCAGCAGCCGTCGCCGTAGGGGTTGGCCGACAGCGCGACCGCCGTAGTCAGGCAGCCGCAGCCGAGTTTCACGTCGCCGTACTCCGCCCGGCAGGCGTGCAGGCCGGTCCAGGTGAGCACGCCGTCGACGCGGATCAGCTTGCGGGCGTGAATCGGGCACCGGCCGCAGCCGTAGCGCATCCGCCGGCGCCAGACCTCGCGGGGCACCGGTCCCGACAGGATCGCACGCAGCAGTCCGCGCACGGACACGTTCGCCCGTTCTTTCCAGAAGACGGTGCGCCATTCAGAGATGCGGCGGTGCCAGTGGATCATGGGGTTGACGTACCCGACCAGAACATCGTCGTGGCGGCATTTCGGTGAGCGGAAGTAACTGCATCTCGACCGGCACGAAAACATTCCTCGATTGCTGCGTCGTATTCCGATTTCGACATGGGTGTTTCATCCATTATCTCGCGGACCACATTCACATATTCCAGAGTTTTGGTGTAGCCCATCGCGCTGGATACTTCCATTGCTGCGTTATTCATTGGGCACTCATCTTTTCCCCACCAGTATGCGCGCAATCGCAAGGGAACGTTCGAATGTCGGCGCCGTCGACTCCCAGTGGCAGATGCCGCGGAACAGCCCGACGTAGCAGCCACGGTGTGTCGTGTTTGAACGCCAGTCGAAGCCGGCGAGATACGGTTGAATGTCGCCGTACACGAGCGATGAAATTGGGCCGACGATGCGGCTGAAAAGATCCCGAAGTTCTTCAGAGTCGAGCGCGGTTAGCAGGGTCGCATTCATCGGAAGCATTACTTAACGATCCCCACCACGCTCGCCTCCATGCACGCGCAGAACCGCACGTCGCCGGTGTTGACGTAGAACAGGCCGCGGTCGCTCACCACGATGGTATCGCCGATCTTGACGTGTTTGCAATCGGGTCCGACGGCCAGTGCGGTCGTGACGTGGTGCATGCCACGGACTTCTTCCCAGCGGGAGATGCCGGAAAGTTTCGCGCCTTCGGGCATGACGAGGTCGCCGATCATACGCTCGCCCTTGTCCTTCTTGGACTGGTCGGGCGGCGAGACGATAATGCGGTCTCCGAGAGGGGAGACATTCAGGACAGGCTGTTCAGTGATGGGTTGGTTCATGGGAAATCAGTTGTTGCTATGCTACGTAAATCGAAAGCGTCTGCTGAGAGAGACGGGCCACAATTTGTGCGCACTGATCCTCTCGTTTTTCTATTCCGATCGATCGCTTGCCCTGCTGCCGGGCGACGGCCAGCACGGTTCCGCTACCCGAGAACAGGTCTACTACCATGCCGCCCACTGGCACTGAATACTCAAGGAGCGGTGAGATGATACCCTCGGGCTTCTGAGTCTCGTTGACCGCGTAGCCGTGGCACGAGCGCACCGGAATCACAGACCGCATCAGGCGCGGCCCGCCGTCTTCACTGACGTAAAGTTTCTCTCCGATTGCACCCCAATGAGGGGGCCTGCCTTTTCTGCGTGCGGTGCGTGCCGTGGCATCCTGAGTCATCACCGGGCGCTTGTAGATCGTCGCCCAATCACCGGAGTAGAACTGTACCGTCAACTCATGTACGCGCCGGAACCGATCAGATGCGCTCGCCGATCCGTTGTGCTTCTCCCAAACCAAATCCTGTGCCAGCTTCCAAGATGCAAACTCGTCACGCTGTTCCCAGAACATGCGCATGGATCCAAAGCACCATAATTGCCGGGTGAGTGTGAACGCCATGCTTGGCCAGCCGCTCGGCCATACGTCCCAATCAAGACTTGTTTCTCCATACGGAGGATCGGTAACAACGGCATCAACCTGCAGCGCAAGACGCGGCGCTATCTCCATGGCATCGCCATGGTAGAGCGTCACGAAATCGTCTTGGTAATAGGGTTTAGGAAGCATGCGTTTGCTAGGTCGACAATCACTCTTTCGTCAGTTGGTCGTAAACGTTCTGAACCCGTTGGGCGTAGCCGAACTTGGCCTGCGTGGGCATGCTGTGCTTCACGGTTTTGTATCCGCAGGTGTAGACAAGGCCGATGGAATAGGCCGTATCCGACAGCGGAATGCAGTGCAGATTGTCGTGAATCCATGTAACCAATGCGAGCGCGACACGGTGCTGCTCTTGTCGGTGCTCGCGCTTCACCGAGCTGGCCCACCACAGAGGCTTCGATGAATACTCGCGCCACACGGACGGTCCGATCTGCCACTCAGAGCGTTCGCCACCGCGACCAACAGCGCGGATCGGCGAGTTCTCCACCTGCCGGATCGCCTCGACTACAAGCATCAGATCCAGCGGCTTCGGCCCGGCTGAATTTGCCCAGACGACTGAAGCTCCAAAACAGAATAGGGTGAACAGGCAGATGGCGATGGTGCTCATTTTGGGCATGGGTTGAGTGGTTATTCGAGGACCAGCGCCATCGCCTGTCCGCGATACCAGGGGCCGTTCGGATTTGACGGGTTGATCGCGCGAGCCAAGCGGACCTTGTACTGCTGGCCATCGATGATCGCGGTGTCGCCGACCATGTCGTTGGCGATGGTCAGTTCACGACGGGTCAGCGTTGTGATGAATTCTCCGGCTGCGTTCCACGTGCCTTCCATCAGCATCTCCTCGTGGCGCGTGTCGCACATCGATGGGCCGTAGTCGGCCTCGCGGTCAGTCAGGTCGCTCAGGCTCGTGTACTGCACGAACAGACGTGGCTGTGAGCAGTAGCAGTGGCCCTTCTCGGTGAAGCCGTGAAAGAGGTTGTCGATCGGACCGACGCCACTGATGTACGGCGCCATCTCTCGCGCCATCTTCCATCCAATAAGATAGGACGACGTGGTCAGCATCCGGCTGATTTCGATCAGGTGCGGACTGTGCCGGCGAATCGGGTTGTTGGCGTAACCTCCGCCGAGATACGTGAT
>DAINCT010000228.1:0-6535 GCA_036732245.1 Chloroflexota bacterium
GGAAGACGTCGTGTCCATGTCGGTCGTCGACCCAATCAGAGACGACCGAGGATGGGCCTTCAGAGATGGACCCGGACACACCAAAGATCCGGTGGAAGGGTTCTCCTTCCTGTCAGAAGCGTATCTAACGACCGATCCAGAGTACACGGGCAGGTACACGGTGCCGTGCATCTGGGATCGCAAAACCAGGCGATTGGTCACCAACAACTTCCCCGACATCACGATTGATTTCGAGACCCAGTTTGGAGAATGGGCCGATCCCTCAGTCGACCTCTATCCCGAGGCGCTTCGCTCCGAGATCGATGAAATCGCCTGGCTGATCTACACCGACGTCAACGACGGCGTGTACAAGGCCGGATTCGCCACGACTCAGACGGCGTATGAGGAGGCCTTCGATGCGCTCTTCGCGCGCCTCGACTGGCTCGAGGATCGGTTAACTCACCGGCGTTACCTGATGGGCGACAGGTTGACGGAAGCAGACATCCGCCTGTATCCGACCCTGGCGCGCTTCGACGCGGTGTACGTGGGCCACTTCAAGTGTAACTTGCGGCGCCTGGTCGACTACCCGAATCTGTGGGGGTATGCGCGCGACCTATACTCTCGCCCCGCCTTCAGAGAGACGACCAACTTCGATCACATCAAGCGCCATTACTACGGCACGCATCCCCAGCTCAATCCGAGCGGTATCGTACCGAGGGGCCCACTCATCGATTGGGACGCACCGCACGATCGAGCATATTTGTCTTAGGACGAGGAGTCGCCGTCTAACCGAGGAGCCGGCGAGCCAGGTCGGCGTAGATCTCGGCTGCCTGGACCAACTGCTCGACCTCCACGTACTCGTCCGGCTGGTGTGCCATGCCCTGCGCTCCGGGTCCGCAGATCACCATGGGAATGTTGTATCCAGGTCCGAGATACGCCGCGTCGGTGCCGTAGGTGACTCCCCCCACGACCGGCTCCCGCCCGAGCACGGTCCGCACGGACGCAACCATGGCCTCGACCAACGGTTCGTCACGATCCGTCTCAAGCGGGCCCACATCCTCCTGCACCTCGACCTCGATCCGCAGATCGGCGTGGAAACTCCGTGCCACCTCATTTGCCAACGCTTCAAGCGCCGCGACGATGGCTCCATGATCTTGTCTCGGAACAGTACGCATGTCGATGGTCATCTCGCAGAGGTCCGGCACGACATTGACCTTATTGCCGCCTTCGATCATGTTGACGCTCACCGTCGGCTTGCCGAGCAGAGCACTCTCCTCAAACGGAAATGGATACTCTTCCAGGCGCGGAATCAACCGCGCCATGTAGCTGACGGCGTTGATACCCAGCCACGGCATCGAGCCGTGACCGGTTCGGCCAAGCGCGCGAATTTTGACCCAGAGCACGCCCTTCTCGCCGATGAAGACGTCGAGATTGCTGGGCTCGGCCACGACCAGGTAGCGCGCCCCCTGAAGCGAGCCACGGTCGGCCATGGCTCTGGCTCCTAGCATTCCCGCCTCTTCACCGCAGGTGGCCGCCAGAACAATGTCTGCTGTGGGTCGAAAGTTGGAAGCGACCAGGGACGCCATGGCAGCGGCAATGGCAGCCACTCCACCTTTCATATCGGCGCTGCCCCGGCCGTAGATGCGCTTCCCATCGACCAGGTCCGCGTCGAACGGACTGTGAGCCCACTTCTGTCCACCGGGAGGCACGACGTCGATGTGCCCAGTGAACACCAGATGGCCGGAGCCCTGACCATGCAGGCGAGCAACCACGTTGGCACGGCCCGCTTCGACTTCTTCAAGCTCGGCTTCCAATCCAAGGTCTCGAAGCCGCGTGGCCAGGTGCTCCGCCACTGGTTGCTCGTTCCCCGGAGGATTCACGGATTGAAATCGAATGAGCTCGCGCGTAAGGTCTACGACCAGATCCCGGTCGGGCGTTACATACGAGGAAGCCATACGTGCCTTTTCGTCGGTTGGAGAGAATGGATTATCATGCGGCGCCATGAATAAGCTGGCATCGCTCTTCATTCTAGGGATTCTCCTGCTCGCTGCCGGCTCGACGGCGGGAGCCGCGCCGTCACCGTCGAACTGGCCGTCGCTCGACGCCGACGCCGCACATAGCAACAACAACACGGCCGAGTCGACGCTGACCGCCCGCAACGTCTTGAAACTGAAAGTCAAGTGGACAGCCCCGGAGACGAATCTCTCCTATCCGATCGTCGCCGGCGGCGGCGTGTATGCACCGGTCCTCGAAGGCAACAAGACGCACGTTCACGTCCTCGCTACGTCGACCGGAAGGACGCTGGGGACGTACACCAAAGACGCCCTGGGAGGAATCTTGATGAGGTCAGGCGTCCTGTATGTCGCCGGCCACACTCTACAGGCCATCGATCCGACCACCGGCGAGAGTGTCGCCAAGGTTGCCCCCCATCCTTCCACCACCGGAAGTGTCTTTCTCAACCCGGTGGCAGATAAGAAGTTCATCCTGGTGGGCTTCGTGCTGCCACGCGGACCAGTCAGCCTATACACGGTTGATCCCAACGCAAATCAACTTGTACACAGGTTACCCTCGGCCTCGGGTCTCGGCGCACTTACGACCGGTCGTGTCCTGACGGAGACGCTTAGCGGCAGTGCCTTCTACGACGAGCAGAGCGGCAAGATGCTCTGGAGCCGATCCGCTCCCAAGAGCAACTGGTTTGCCGGGGATACTCTGGCATACACGGTGAGCTCGGTGAACGGGAAAAATACCACGCTGTACGCCTACGATGGCACGGGACGCTCGGTCTGGAGCCGAGTCGTTGCCCAGCCGCTTGCGGTTCAGGATTGGCCCCATGCAGTTAGCCCAAGCGCCGTCTACGTTGAAACCCTGCGCCCTCATGTAGGCGTTGAGGCGCTCGATCCGCTATTAGGAACAGTCCTCTGGGCGCGGGCCATTCCCGACGTGCAGCATATTGTCCTCGCGAACGGAGTGCTCTACGTGCTCACGTATGGCCTCGGTCAGCAAGTCCGCGTCGTTGCATTGCACGCCGACACCGGGGTTCCGATCGGCGCGATCGTGCTTTCCAGCGGTTTCTTCGCGTTCCCCGCGGCGAACGGGCTCATGGTGGCAAATGGCATGGTAATTTTGCGTGCGGTCACCACGAGCGGCGCCCAGGTGCTCGTCGCGCTCGGCCTATGAAACGAGAATGCTATCTGCGCAGCACGACTTTGGAGCGCGTGTCTGAGACCCGGGCATCGCTTGTCCCGGCCATAGCAAGTTCCAATTCACGCGAGCGTTTCAAGATCTCTTGAAAATCTGTACGTTGCAGGCTGTAGGTCTCCACTGCATCGACCGACCGCACTGATGCGGTCCGCTGGACATCCCGTAGCAGAGCAATTTCCCCGAAGTAGTCCATTTTCGTGAGCCTCGCAAGGTGTACTCGCGGCCGCTCTTCTGACTGATATGAGACGTCGACGTGCCCGGATTTCATGATGTAGAGTCGGTCGCCGACGTCACCCTGGCGCACGATTTCCACCCCAGGCGCGTACGACTCCACCTGGAGACGCGAGGCGAGATCGTCGAGTGCTTGCAGTGAGAGGGTCGTAAGCACCGGCACCTCACGCAGGAAGATGCGGACCCCGAGCACATCCTCCATTTTGCGCAATCGGGGAACGGCGATCCCGAGCACGACATAGCTCACCAGGGCCAGGGCGACGGTCGCACCGCGAACTCCCCAGAATGCGATCAACGGTCCGGCCAGGAGGGTGCCGAGCAACATCGCCGTTATCAGGGTGGATTCAAACGCCCCGAACACCCTTCCGAGAAGTTCGCTCGGGGTGGCGGTCTGAATCACGGTGATCCCTGTCACCTGCACGATGACATCGGACATTCCGAAGAGGATGAGGGCTATAAACGCTCCGGCGCCAAACGGGCTGATGCCGATCAGTATCACGACTAAAAAGTTGACGGCTGCTCCCACTACAAAGAGCTGGTTTAACCGCAGTTTCGCGATGAGCAGTCCAACCGCCAGCCCTCCGAGAAGACCACCGATGCCGTTCGCGGCATTCAGATAGCCTGTTCCCTGTCCTCCTAGGTGGAAGGTATTGACGGCCATGACCAGAATGAGGGTCCAGAACGCTCCGCCAAGCAGTCCAGTCGCGGCGATCGTCAACATAAAGGCGGCGAGTACACCCTGATTTTCGCGGAACAGGAATCGAAACCCGGCGAGCGTCTGGGATAGCCATGCTCCCTCTGTGGGCCGCATCTCGGCCTGTCGCGGGGGAATCCGGATGAAGATAAACGTCAGAGCCGAGACCGAATACGCCAGACCGGTGACCACGAAAGCAGCGTGCGGGTATCCAAGCACGATAAAGACACCGCCGAGTCCAGGCCCCAGAACGAACGAGACACTTTCTACTTGGCTGAGCAAGCTGTTCGCCTGCACCAGTTGGTCAGGTGGGACCACGGCCGGGACGGATGACTGGAGAGACGGGCGGAAGATGCTGGCCAGGGTCGTGATGGCGAAGACCAGGGGAAACGCCAGCCAGATCGTCGATTTTGAATCGACGAACAGCAACCCGAGAACGCAGGCGCCGCGTCCGAGATTTGCCCCGATCAACAGGAGCCGCCGATTGCCTCGGTCGGCCAGGGACCCGGTGAGCGGCAAAAACAACGCGTACGGGGACAGCCGTACAAAGGTCAGGAGCGCCACGAACGTCGCGGACTTCGTCACGTTGTAGGCGATCACGATCAAGGAGACGATATACAGCCAGTCCGCCAGTAAGGAAGCCGACTGCCCCACGAAGATCAGATCGAACGCTCGGTTTCCGCGCAGCACCGCGTAAGGCTGCATCAATTTGTGCAGAAAGCTTGTGCCGGCCACGGGACTATCCGACGCCTCTTCGTCGACCACCATCACTCCCCCCACATGAGTGCACGCTCAGAACGCTCGCCGTATGCCGTGTGCGAATCTATGCTACATGCAACCTGTCAAAGAAGATCGACCGGGTCCACGTCAATGGTCCAGCCGGGTGGGACGTAGTCAAGTAATGGATGGAGCGAGGAACGTGCATCGCTCCGGCCACGAGCGATGATCTGCCAGTAGTATCGATTTTTCATCCGGGCGACGAAGCACGGGGCCGGTCCAATAATCTCGGCGCCGGCAAGAGCTTCCTGGTCGATTGCCTTCTCCAGAATCGAGCGAAGATTCCCCGCACTCTGGCGACAGAGGGATTCTCGTTCGTGCGAGTAGACGAAGCGGATCAATCTGGCAAATGGCGGATAGACGGCACTCTCTCGAAAGCTCATCTCTTCCCGATAGAAGCGATCGTAGTCGTGTTCGCGCGCTGCTTCAACTGCGTAGTGATCGGGCGTGTAGGTTTGGACTACCACCCGGCTGGGCAGCGATGCTCGGCCCGCTCGGCCCGCCACCTGAGTCAGAAGTTGAAACGATCGTTCGGGCGCTCGAAAGTCAGGCATGTGCAGCCCTGTATCCGCCGAGATGACTCCAACCAGAGTCACCAGGGGAAAATCCAGACCTTTCGCAATCATCTGCGTGCCGACCAGCACATCGGCCTCGTGGCGCGAAAATTTGCGAACGATTTCCTCGTGTGCGCCTTTCCCTCCAGTCACGTCGCGATCCCACCGCAGCACGCGGGCCTGTGGAAAGAGGTGATGTACCTCTTCCTCCACGCGCTGCGTCCCTACACCCAGGTATCGAATGCGCGGGCTGCGGCAAGCCGGGCAGGTTTTTGGACTCACCGTGCGCTTATCGCATCGATGGCAGATGAGCCTGGAGGCTGACGCGTGATAGGTGTACGGAATGTCGCACTCCGGACAACGCACGACGAAGCCACAGTCACGGCAGATCACGACGGTCGCGCTGCCGCGCCGATTGAGAAACAACAGCGACTGATGTCCATCAGTCAGTGTCCGGTCCATCGCCTCCATCAGGGATGAACTGAAGATACTGCGGTTGCCTACTTTCAGTTCGTGCCTCATGTCGACGACCTCCACCGCCGGCATAGGACGGGCCGTCTCGGCGTCTGACGGCAGGCTCGCGCCCTTCCAGACGGGGCGATCCGGCAGCTCCAGGAGCTTGATGCGACCGGATTGCGCGGCGTAATAGGTTGTGACGTCAGGAGTCGCACTCCCAAACACGACTGTCGCGCCTTCTAAACGCCCCAGCACCGCGGCGGCGTCGCGCGAGTTGTACCGGGGCATCGATTCCTGTTTGTATGAGGCGTCGTGCTCCTCGTCGACCACGATCAAACCGGGATGAGGCAACGGAGCGAAGAGTGCCGAGCGAGGTCCCACCACCACATCGGCCTCACCGTGTCGAATGCGCTGCCACTCGTCGAGGCGTTCGCCTGGTGACAGCCGGCTATGCAGGACCGCCCCCCGCCCCGGGAAGCGACCAGCAACTCGCTCGACGGCCTGCGGCGTCAGGCTGATTTCGGGCACCATCATGATGGCCTGCCGGCCGCAATCGATCACGTCCGCTACCGCCTGGAGATAGACTTCCGTCTTTCCGCTGCCCGTCACCCCATGCAACAGGAAGATATCCGAGCCGCTTTGC
>DAINCT010000229.1:0-598 GCA_036732245.1 Chloroflexota bacterium
GCTATTGCCGGCCCTGCCCTACCCGTCGACGCCGGCTGCAGTCCCTGACTTTTTCGCAGGAGGCGCAGCGTCCAGAATCCCGGAGGGAAGCGTTGCACTGGTGGTTCCTTATTCAGTCTCCGGAGATGCGCGCGCCATGGTCTGGCAGCAACAGGCGGGCATGCGGTTTCGGATGCCGGAGGGATATGCGTTCATCCCGGACGTTCGGCCACACGGGTGGCGGCTCAGTCCCCCGCCGAGCGCCACCCAGGACGAGATCCTTGCCGTCGCCCAAGGTCGAGCTGACAATCTGACCGACCAGACTCGCCAACAGCTCCTGCGCGAGCTCAAGTCCTGGCATGTGCAGACAGTCGTCGTCGGTCCGATGATCAACGAGCAGCAAGAGGTTGACCTGTTCACATCGCTCTTGGGCCGACCACCCGAGGCAGTTGGCGGCGTCTATGTTTGGTGGGGCGTGGACGCCCTGCCCTAGCCGGGTCGAGGTTACGGGCGATCGTCCCGGAGGGGATGCCGGCTGGCCAGTGCTCCCTGGCGGGAACGGTGATAATCGCTTGTCCACTCAGCACCGAACAAGTCCGCCGGGGATGCCAAACGAAGC
>DAINCT010000229.1:608-6495 GCA_036732245.1 Chloroflexota bacterium
GCTGATCGGGACCTCGTGGATGCGATAGCCGAGGCGCAGGACCCGCGCGGTGATGTCGGGCTCGATATCGAACCGGGTGCCGCGGAGATTGAGCTTCTTCCAGAGGTCCGATCTGAGGGCTTTATATCCAGTCTCGAGGTCTGAGATATAGCAGTCGAAGAGCAGGTTGCAAGCCAAGGTCACGCCCTTGTTCCCCATCACGAACCAGAAGCTGAACGCGGTCTGACCGGCGAAGCCGCGAGTTCCGAAGACGATGTCTGCCCGCTCTTGCACGAGCGGTTCCAGGAGCATCGGGTAGTCCCGAGGGTCGTACTCGAGGTCGGCGTCCTGAACCAGTGCGAAGGGCATCCGTAGCTCCGAGACTGCCCTTCGCAGCGCCGCCCCCTTGCCCTGATTCACCTCTTGGCGGAACGTCCTCACGCGTGGATCCCGGCCCGCGACTCTGCTCAGGATCTCCCAGGATTGGTCGCGCGACGCGTCGTCGACGGCGATGAGCTCACCCACCTCCGGCCGCTCGAGCACGTGCCCGATGATTGTCTCGAGGGTGCGCTCCTCGTTGTAGATCGGCATCATCACTGAGAGAACGCCGTCAGTTGCGCTCATGGTCCGCCCGCCAGTTTAGATAGACGCGCGTGGCAGGGGCGTGCCGCGAACGCCGCGCTTGATCTCAGCTGCCGCTCTTCTTCAACAACCAGATGTAGTCGGGAGACAGCCAGTAAGCGGTGCGCAGCATGAGAATCGCCACCTTCTGCTTGAGACTTCCAGGGCGGATGTTGTCAGTGGCGTGGAATCGTTCAGGGTCCTGCACCACCTTCAACGTGTAGTCGCGCACCCCGAAGCGCGCCACCAGCTTGCGAAGTCCCCATACGGTCCTTTGCGTTTCGTAGTAGTGATCGCCCTTGCCCATCAGTCGCACGTAGCGATGCCCAATAGCTTTCGGGACCACCGACAGCAAAGGGAGCCGGTTGTCGGTCTCCATCCAGATGATTCGGTTCCCGGCGATGAAAAGGCAGACGCCACCGGGCCTCAGCACACGATAGATCTCGTCCATCAAACGCACGGCGTCGGGCACATGCTCGTACACATGGGTGCATGTCGCCACGTCCATTGAAGCGTCCGGCACCCCAGTGTCCATTCCATCGATTAATTGGTAGTGAATGTTCGGAGCGTGGTTGTGGGCAATCGCGTAGTCGATGGCCGGCTCGTCGATGTCCACTCCAACGACATCCTTGAAGTGCTCGCCGTAGACGTCAGTCATGATGCCCGTGGAGCAACCCACGTCGACCAACTTCAGCTGATCCAGATTTCCCAGCTCCGCCTCGAGGATCGCGACAACCTTGGCTGCCTTCATGCGCCGACCTTCGACGTCGACCATGTTTAGGTGCGTGTCGGAGTATCGCTCTTGATACTGATAATGCATCTGCGTCTAGCTTAGTCTGGCGGGCTCGACACCACCAAGTGGACTCGCTGCCAGCGCGTCGTAACACTCCTTCCACTTCCCGATGATCTCCGGCCAGCCGAACGCAGCGCGCACCCGGCGCTCGCCTGCAGCGCCGAGGCGCGTCGCAAGTGCCGGGTCGCGTGCGAGGCGCTCCAGGGTGCTCGCGAGCAGATCGACGTCTGCTGGTGGGAGCAGCAAACCGCTTTCCCCGTTCTCAATGATGTCGGTGATTCCACCGATATTGCTGGCCACCACCGGAACGCCGTAGCTCATCGCTTCAAGCAGCACCACACCGAGGCCTTCCGTGTCGCCCCCGGCATCGACAATGGCCGGGAGGACGAACACGTCAGACGCCGCATACGCTTCCTGCAATGCACTCGCGGGCACACGCCCTCTGAAGTCCACGAGGCCGTCGAGTCCACTGGTGCGGACCTGTTCCGACAACGCCGCACGCTCCGGCCCGTCGCCGATCACCGTTAACCGGGCATGCAGGTCGGCCGGAAGGTGCCGCACAGCCTCGATGAGGTGGGTTAACCCTTTTCGCTCGACGAGGCGCCCCACGAACAGGATCCGGAATGAGCCATCCCCGGCGGAGCCGCGTGCCGCCTGCGTTGCGGGGAGGCCGACGGTGTCGGGAATCACGCGCACTGGAACATTTGCGAAGCGGGCGATTTCCTGCGCCGTGTACGAGGAATTCGCGACGACTGCATCCGAAGTGCGCAGGCCCCAGAGTACGAAGCGACGCAGCCACGGCAGGGAACCTTGCACCAAGCGCAACTCGGCTCCGTACCACTTCGTCAACAGGCGAGCTTGCCCTTTGCTCGCCCGCCGCGCAAGCCACCCGAATAGCACGTGGGGGACGGGCCAGTGAACATGGATGACGTCGAACCGCCGACGGCGGGTGAGTCGCCAGGTGGCCCAGAGGCCGCCGGCGACGTAGAAAAGCGGAAGAATGCGATAGAGCAGGGACCTGCGCGCACGGTCCGCCGCCGCCTCATCGTGCGTCAGGTCTTCCCAACGCGCAAGGAAATATCGAAAGCGATGCACGGGGATGCCTTCAAAGGATTCATCTCTGCTTCCTCGGTACGCCGACGTTAAGACCTCGACTTCGTATCCCGCGGCCGGCAGACGCTTGAGCAGCTCCACCAACCAGGGCACGATCACGTCATCAGGCGAGCGCGGAAACGCAGTCATGACGTGGAGAATGCGCATCGGCGTGGTCGCACTATACCCGGCCCCTCGGTGCGTTCAAGACCGCGCTTTGCGGCCCTTGCGATAGCCTGACTCCGATGATCCGGAAGGGCATCCTTATCAACCTCATCCAGCTCGTCCAGGTGGTAGCCCTGGTGGCCATCACAATCCTCGTGACTCGCGTGACTGGCGCACACGGCCGCGGCGTTTACACGCTGGCGGGATCCGTGGCGATCCTGGCGGCAATGATCACGGCTCTCGGGATCAGCTGGGCGGCCATCTACTTCATCGGCAAGCGTCAATTTCCTCTCGTCGACGTGGTTGCGACCCTGATCACTGTGTCTCTGGTCACGGGAGGAGTGGCGGTGGCCGGGTTGGCCGTGGTGTACGTCCTCTTCCAAAACACCTACTTCCACGAGGTGAATCCGACCCAGGCCCTACTGATGCTGGCGCTGACCGGATTTCTCCAACTCGCAACCACGACCGCATCGATAGTCCTGGGCATGAACCGCCCGTTGCCCTACGCGGGCATCTCGATGGTCCAGGTCGTTGTGGCGCTGGTGATCCAGGTCATCTTCGCCCTGGCCGGCCACCTCACCGCGACCTCGGCACTGCTGGCGCTGACGGCCGGGGCCGCTGCGGGCGCCGGCTACGGGCTCGTGCTCATCGGGCGCGAAGTGCCCCTCCGGCTCGGTCTCGACCCAAGAATATTGCGGAGCTTTCTCAACTTCGGCATCAGGGGCTATGCGGCGAACTTGATGATGATGTTGAGCTACCGGCTCGATTCATTGATCGTCAACGGCTTGAAAGGGGTGACGAGCCTGGGCTACTACTCGGTGGCCACGGCCATGGCCGAAACCCTCACCTACGGAGCTGTCGGCTTCGCGCTCGTCCTGTTCCCGCAGGTGGCTTCAGTTGAGCGGAAAGAGGCAGACCGCATCACGCCCGCGGTCTGCCGCAACGCGGTGTTCATGACCCTGATCGGGGCGCTCGTGCTATTCGTTGTCAGTCGCCAGCTCATCCTGTTTGTCTTTGGAGCCGGCATGACTCCCGCCCTCCAGCCACTCTGGCTGCTCCTGCCGGGCATCGTCAGCCTGGCCGCGGTGAGGGTCATCTCGAGCTACCTGAGCGGGATCGGAAAGCCGATCTACACCACCTACATCGCCGCAGGGGCCGCGATTCTCACCATCGTTCTGGACCTTTTGCTGATTCCTCCATATGGCATCAATGGAGCCGCCGCCGCCTCGACCATCGTCTACACCTGTATGGCGGCGGCCTCGGTCTGGATAGTGAAGCGCGAGACGGGAGCGGGCGTGCTGGAAATCCTTGTCGTCAGGCCGGAGGACTTCGCCCGTTACCGGCGCGTTGTCAATTCGACGATGAGGCGCTTGCTGGCGGCAAGTCCCGCCCGCCCGTAACCGCGCCTATTTAAGAGTCTTGTTGTACTCCATGTCGAACCACATTGCGAAGAGTAGAAACTGAAGGCCGCCGATCATCAGCATCGCCACCAGCACGATGGTCGCGGTGGGGATCCCCTCTCCAGTGAATATCCTCAGCGCCGAGTACAGCAAGCCGAGGATCGTTCCCACTAGCAGAAAGACGATCGCGAAGAAGTAGAAGAAGACGAGCGGATGGAAATCCTTGACCACGTACTTGACGAACAGGCGATTGAGAAAGCCTCGCAACAAAAGGAAGCTCACAGTCGGCATGACCTTGAAGACGTTCATCGAAGATCGTTCACCGACCCCGTAGCGCGGATGCGTGGGCACGTCGGCGACCCGGAAGTTGCGGACATTGAGCTGGATGAGGAGGTCGTTGGGATAGCCGTAGCTGTGCCACAACCCGTCGAGGTCAAGCGCCATCAGCGCCGGGCGCGAGATGGCCGTATACCCCGACTGCGAATCCGCCACGTGCCAGTACCCAGAGGCGATCTTGGTCAGCATGGACAGGAAGGCGTTGCCGAGATAGCGCACGTGGGGCGTCTTGCGCCATGCCTCCCCGGTGAACAACCGGTTGCCCTTGCTGTAGTCGGCCTTGCCGCTGGTGACGGGGTCGATGATCAGCGTGAGGTCGTTGGGGTCCGTCTGGCCGTCGCCCGCCATCAGCGCGATCACGTCGACGCCACGTTCGATCGAGCACCGGTAGCCGGCGATGACGGCGGCGCCCACGCCCTGGTTCTTGGGCTGCGCGATAACTGTCAATCGCCGACCCATCCGCTCCTGCCATTCATGTAGGCGTTCGAGGGTGGCGTCGGTGCTGCCGTCGTCCACCACGACTATGTGGTCGACGAACTCCGGCATCGTCTCCAGCACCTGGCCGATCTGGCGCTCTTCGTTGTAGGCGGGCACGACCACGCCCACGCTGCAGCCGCCATGCACAGGGGTAATCCTACGTCGAGGCCCCGGCGGTGCAGGCTCCGTCCAACGCGGGTGGGTAGAGGGTGATCCTGTCGACGATTGCCCCCACCCGGGCGCCGGTAGGCACCCAGTAGGTGATCTGGTGAGAAGCCGAACCTACTCTTGCTGCAAGCTCCAGGTCGCGAAGCCCCCTAGATGGACCCGACCACGTTGCTCTGGCGACGTTCCCGCCAAGCCCGACGTCAAGGGTATAAGCGCGCCCGTCGCCGGCGTCATAGACGAACAGCGATAGGCAGTAGTCGGCGGGAATCTCCGCGAGCGCGTAGCCGGCCACGCTCTCGGCACGCAGTGCGATGGCGGCTAATCCGTGGCTGTAGCTTGGGTTGACGACTGAATTCCAACCCGGGTTTCGCGCATAGCCGGCGCGGTAGGTGATGAACACGCCCGCAAAGTACTCCGCCTCATACGCATGACCGACCTCGAACTGGCCGGCCAGGATTGGGAGGCTGCCGGGCACGCTGACAGTTATCGAATAGCGATCCACAGGGGCGGCATCCGGCAGCAGGAGCGGCGCTGTGATCGTGGCTCCGGCTTGCGCGGGAAACGCGAACTGCGCCTGGTAGCTGGCTCCTGAAGTGAGACCATTGGCCGTTACATGAGCTTGCCCGCCTTGCCCGAGCGACTTGATGCGGACGAAGACCGCCCGGCCCGCGATGACCCGCGAAGGAAAGACTCCGGTCCCTCCGAACAGCGGAATGTCGAGGGCCTGATCGATCCGGCTCGAATCGAACCGGTATAGCCTCCAGCCGCTGCCCTGGGCAACTGTGATGAGCTCCTTCTGGCCGGCTAACCAATCCCAGCTCGCCTTGCCATCCCGCGTCTGGTCGGCCATCACGAA
>DAINCT010000230.1:0-5318 GCA_036732245.1 Chloroflexota bacterium
TAACTTTAAGCCTGCGGGCGGTGGCACCGGTGTGGGTTCGGGTTACGGCCGATGGTCACCAGGTGTATCAGGGCATCCTCCGGGGAACTCGGCATCATTGGGTAGCGAAACGATCAATTTATGTCGCAACGTATGACGGGGCGCACATACGCGTGGTCTACAATGGTCGCCCACTTGGTCTGATGGCGCATCGCCCCGGCCTGGGTTTCTACGCCGCAACCCCCACCGGCTGGCAACACGTCGCCTGATCTCACTTCCGGCTGGCCGGTCCGCCTTTTGAGGGGGCACGACTTGGCACGGTAATATGGTGTCTATACAGTGCGGGAGACGGCATGAAGGAAATATTTAAGCGACATCCGCGGTACGGGGCTGCGCCGCAGGATTTCGAAGCGCTTCCCGACAACCTGTGGATTCGTTGTCCCCGCTGTCGGGAGCTTTTGTATTCCAAGGAATTAGAGCAGACGCAGCGCGTCTGTTCGAAGTGCAAATATCACTTTCAGCTCACCGCTCGCGAGCGAATCGATGTCACGGTCGACGAAGGAACGTTCGAGGCACTTGGGCCGAGCATGCACTCTGTCGATCCACTTCACTTCGAGAGCCGGGGCGAGAGCTATGCCGAAAAACTCGTGCAGTACAACGAGCAGTCCGACGCAGACGAGTCGTTCATTTACGGCGCTGCCGGCATCGACGGTCAACCCGTGGTGGTAGGCGTGACGGAATTCAAATTTGCCGGCGGTTCGATGGGGGCTGTGTTCGGAGAGCGGCTCGCACGTGCCATTGAGGAAGCCCAACGGCGAGGCGTCGGGCTCGTCATCGTCTCCAGCGGCGGCGGGGCGCGTATGCAAGAGGGTACGATCAGTTTGCTCCAGATGGCGAAGACCGTGGCGGCCCTGGATCGGTTCAAGGAGTCGGGTCTGCCGTTCATTTCGGTCATGACCGATCCATGCCTGGGTGGCATGACGGCCAGCTACGCCATGTTGGGAGACGTCAATATTGGTGAGCCGGGCGCATACATCGGGTTTGCCGGGCGCCGCGTGATCGAACAAACGATGCGGCAGAAGCTGCCGCAGGATGCAGCCACCTCGGAATTCCTGCTTCATCACGGCATGATCGATATGGTTGTGCCGCGTGGGGAACTGTCGTCGGTCATTGGACGGCTCCTCCGGGCGTACGTCACGTGCAACCAGTCGAGGATCCGGAGGCGGCTCGTTGAGCAGCCCGTTTGACTTCGAGCACGATCTTCAACCACTCGAGCGGGAGCTTGAGTCACTTCGGAAGCGGCGCGATGGAAATGGCGCCCAGGCGGAAGGAGAGGAGCGCCTCAAGCGCGCGATCGAAGATCGCCTGCGTGAGGTATACAGCCGCCTGACGCCCTGGGAAAAAGTGCAGGTGGCGCGCCATCGGGAGCGGCCCTACACCCTGGACTACCTTCAGTGGGCCTTTACTGATTTCGTCGAGCTGCACGGCGATCGAGCATTCGCCGACGATCGTGCCATCGTGGGCGGGCCCGCCATTCTTGACGGCTACGCCGTGATGGTGATCGGTCATCAGAAGGGGCGTGATACGCGAGAAAACATTGATCGAAACTTCGGGATGCCTCACCCCGAAGGGTATCGTAAGGCCGAACGCCTCATGGCGCAGGCAGAACGCCTGAAGATTCCGGTGGTCACGTTCGTGGATACTCCGGGTGCCAATGCTGGGCTGATGGACGAGGAGCGTGGCCAGGCGGAAGCCATCGCCTCCAGCATCTCGACCATGCTCGCGATTCATGTTCCGACGGTTTCGGTCGTCATAGGAGAGGGAGGGAGCGGCGGCGCACTGGCCATTGCGGTAGCCGATCGGCTACTGATGCTCGAGCATTCCACCTTCACCGTGGCATCCCCTGAGGCAGCGGCAGCCATCCTGTGGAGGGACTCTGCGATGGCCCCTGATGCAGCGGCCAGCATGCGCATTACGGCACAGGAACTCTACGGCATGGGTCTGATCGATGAAATCGTGCCCGAACCCGTGGGCGGTGCGCACCGGAATGTGGCCGGCGTGGCGTCGGAAGTTGGCCGCGCAATTCGATCCTCGTTGGCTGCGCTTGATCGACTCAGCGTTGACGAACTGATGCGTCAGCGGTACAGCAAGTACCGTGACATACGCTTCTATGCCGAATAATGTGTCGGCATGGCCGTAAAGGATCGCGAGCACGTCAAGATCGTTGCCGTAAACCGGCGCGCCACGCACGACTACTTCATCGACGATCGATTTGAAGCCGGCCTGGTGCTCACCGGAACGGAAATCAAATCCATCCGCGAGGGACGCGTCAACCTCCGCGAAGGGTACGCCCGCATTACGGGCAACGAAGCGTGGCTGACGAACGTCCACATCGCGCCGTATGAGCAGGGCAACAGGTACAACCATGAGCCACTGCGGGACCGAAAACTGCTTCTGCACCGGGACGAGATATCGGAACTGGTAGGGCGGGTTCGTCAGCGCGGATACACTGTCATCCCGCTCCAGTTGTATCTCAAACACGGGCGCGCCAAGGTGGAACTCGGCCTGGCCCGAGGCAAGCGCGAGTTTGACAAGCGAGAATCGATCGCCAAGCGCGAAGCGCAGCGCGACATTGAGCGGGGCATCAGAGATCGCAATCGATAAAAAAGAGGGATAGTCCCTCGACTACCCCTCTCGTGGTTTCCGCGCTTCAGGGCTTTGCGGGTGTGCTGTCTGTAACTTCGCCGTCGCCGGTGGAACTCGCCGTCTTCGAGGCTTCACCACTCCCCGCGGCCGCGCCGGCCGAAGCAGAGGGAGCAGGAGTCGGGGGCGGGGGCGGGCTGTACGTCTGCGGAGATGGAGTATAGGCGGACTGTTGGATCGGTCCGCTTGCGCCGGTCAAGCGATCGAGCAAATCGTCGCGGCGCTGTTCATCGAGGACGAAGTACGCGATGACCCCGCCCAGAATGGCGGCAAACAAGAATCGCATTTTGCGCCCACCCTTTTTCTGGCCGAGTTGCTTTTCCGCCTTGGTCTTCGCCTCATCCACTACATCTACGCTTCGATCCCGAATCACGTCGATGGTTTCATTCAGGCGTCCCTTGCTGTTGGACGCCAATCCATCAATCGCCCGCGTTATGGCCTTGGCTGCGGCGTCGTAGTCGATATTGGCGAATTGCTCCCGGAGCTGCTTCTGTGCGTCCTCCCGGCTCGTCGGGTTGTTGATGTAGTCGACGGCCGCGCGCGATGCCGACAGCAGGACGAGTGCGGCAAGCTGGCGGTACCAGTTCTGATCGTTGTCCAATCCGTCCCATCCTTTCTTCCGGCAGACGAAGCAGGCCGGATATCCGTGCATGTCTCTTTGATTGTGCCACAGCCGACCGGATAACACCGCCTAGACGCCGAAAATTGGTAAAATGACGCAGACTGGATTGACGGTCAGTTGCGAGCGTACGTACGTAGAGCTGGCCCCGGACGATCGATTGTCCTATGCGAATTGTCCGAGGCCCTTTTTTATGTCCTCGCCCAGAGTGGCGAGATCGACGATCGGTGGTCGACTGTCCTGCATGGATAATTTGTGAATCGCGCCAACATACGAAACTTTTGCATCATCGCGCACATCGACCATGGCAAATCGACCCTGGCAGATCGCCTGCTGGAGGAAACCGGCACGGTCACGCATCGTGACATGACGGAGCAGCTTCTCGACTCCATGGACCTGGAGCGAGAACGCGGCATTACGATCAAGCTCCAGGCAGTGCGTATGCAGTACCGGGCGAAAGACGGTCAGGAGTATGAGTTCAACTTGATCGATACGCCCGGTCATGTCGATTTCACCTATGAGGTCTCGCGCTCCCTCGCCGCGTGTGAGGGCGCGCTGTTGGTGATTGACGCGGCCCAGGGGGTCGAGGCACAGACGCTCGCCAACGTCTATCTGGCCCTCGAGCACGATCTCATGATGATCCCGATCATCAATAAAATCGACTTGCCGGCTGCCGATCCCGACGAAGTGAAGCGTGAGATCGAGGAAGTGATCGGTTTGGACCCGGCCGATGCCATCCTGGCCAGCGCCAAAACCGGCGCGGGAGTGGCGGAAATACTTGAAGCAGTCGTTTCGCGTATTCCTCCGCCCGGCGGCAGCGTCGACGCTCCACTCCGAGCGCTCGTCTTCGATTCCCACTATGACGCCTATAAGGGTGTGGTGGCATATGTCCGAGTAGTGGACGGCGCGATTCGCAGCGGAGAGCCGCTCTATCTGATGGCGTCCGAAAAGAAGATCGAAGCGCTTGAGATAGGGGTCTTCCGGCCAAATATGCAGCCCGTTGCGGAGTTGCTGGCTGGTGAAGTCGGGTACGTCGCCACCGGCTTAAAAACGGTGCGCGATTCCCGCGTGGGCGACACGATTACCTCGGCAACACGCCCGGCACCTACCGCGCTGGCCGGATATCAGCCGGCAAATCCCATGGTGTTTGCCGGCCTCTATCCCCTTGCCGGCGAAGATTACACCTTGTTACGCGACGCGCTTGATCGCCTGAAACTGAACGATGCCAGCGTAGTGTACGAGCCGGAGAGTTCTGTCGCTCTCGGATTTGGCTTCCGGACCGGTTTCCTGGGCCTGCTTCACATGGACATTGTGCGCGAACGACTCGAGCGGGAGTACGATCTGGAACTGCTGATTACCGCTCCCAGCGTGGAGTATCACGTGCGGAAAACGGACGGTACCGAGCTCAAAGTCGATAGTCCGTCGCAACTTCCGCCGACGGTCGAGATCGAAGAAATTCAAGAACCGTGGGTCGAGGCCACCCTCTTCGTGCCGCCGAATCACGTTGGTACCATCATGGAGCTGGTTCAGTCCCGGCGCGGCTCATTGGCGCAGATGGACTACGTATCCGACCAACGCGTGATGATGAAGTACAACATGCCGTTGTCCGAGCTCATCGTGGATTTCTACGATGAGCTGAAATCCAGAACGCAGGGATACGCCTCACTCGACTACCACTTCAGCGGCTACCGACCGGGCGAAGTGGTAAAGGTCGACCTGCTGGTCGCAGGGGCCCCAGTTGATGCCTTATCGATCATCGTACATCGAGACAAGGCACAGGCCATGGGACGGAGTCTGGTGGACAAGCTGCGGGAGGTGATTCCTCGCCAGCTTTTCGAGGTGCCGATTCAAGCTGCCATCGGCAACAAGGTCGTCGCGCGTGAAACTATTCGGGCCATGCGCAAGAACGTGCTCGCGAAGTGTTACGGCGGCGACGTCACGCGCAAGCGCAAGTTGTTGGAGAAGCAAAAGGAGGGCAAGCAGCGCATGAAACGCGTCGGCAACGTCGAGATCCCAC
>DAINCT010000230.1:5328-6477 GCA_036732245.1 Chloroflexota bacterium
TGCCCTCATAGCCCCAAGCACGCGCTCAGACCACGCGCCTGCCGTGGTGCGATCTGGCTCTACCCGCGCTCCCCGTTCTCGAACACATAAGAATGGAGGATGGAGGCAAACATGGCCACGGTAAGAAGGATAAGTACTGGCCGGTAATGTCCCGGGCGCAGGTACCAATAGGACAGCGCCACCAGGAGACACAGGCCGCCTCCGATGCCGGTAATTCTGCTGACCCAGACGCTGGCGAGGTGGTCAGGTTGGTCGGAGATCAGCGTCGCGCTGCCTCCACTGGCACTCATTTCGTCGGGCGAGACGGCGGGTACGGTCGTGGTTTTCTGTATCATCGCGAAGCAGCTACCCTCTCGAAACGCAAATCAGCGCTCATGGGCAGAGACACGATTGCCCAGCACGCGTCTCCATTATGTCAGACAATTTGCCCACCGCGAGCACAAGTTTCCTGTGTTGGAGTGCTCGATAGAAGGGAGCTCGTGCCAGGGTATGTATCAGGCCGTAGGCTGTTTGCCGGCACGACCCGAAAATTCTGAGCACGTAAGCCCCGGCTAAAGTTCTAGCACCATCCGTTTCTCGGTGAGATCCGGATGCGATGGGTGCATCTGATGTTCGCCGGCATCCCTGAAGCCAATATCGATATACAGCGACAGCGCTCTGTCATTCCCTTCGGTGACCCACAGCGCCACCTGGCGCGTGCGCTGCGCAGTGGCCCACTCGACGACTTTTACAACCAGCAGTCTCCCGATTCCCTGTCCTCGATAAGGCGGTCGCACCCACAGGGAAATCAGAATAGGTCCACCTCCCCGCACGTGTACCATCGGGACTCCTCGCACCTGGCCGGCTCCGCTCTGCCTGGCTTAATCCTATTGTGCCGTGTCGGGACAAATGCTCTCAACCGGAGTAGCCGTTCCCGACCCGAACCGTATACTGGAAGTGCCTGGGGGTGTAGCTCAGTGGTAGAGCAACGGACTTTTAATCCGTAGGTCGTGGGTTCGAACCCCACCGCCCTCACCAACATTTCTCCAGTTTGACAGTCCAAGTTTGCTTTGCGGAACGCCAAAATTATGCCGTCAAGCTAGGAAACGCGTCGTTCAGTTTGGGGGTGCCACTTTGGGCCGTACAACCATTACTACAACCATATGATCG
>DAINCT010000231.1:0-6474 GCA_036732245.1 Chloroflexota bacterium
CACGACTCCGAACGTCTACGCCGATCAAATCGAGTGGGTGAGCCGGAATCTCCGTGATCGCGACCGTGCCATCATCAGTCTGCATACCCACAACGATCGGGGAACCGGGGTGGCCGCCACCGAACTCGGTCTCCTGGCCGGAGCAGATCGGGTGGAAGGCACGTTGTTCGGCAATGGCGAACGCACCGGAAATGTAGATATCGTAACCCTCGGGCTGAATATGTACAGCCAGGGTATCGATCCGGGACTCAACCTGCATGATATTAATGCCATTCAGGCGGTGTACGAGCGCTGCACGCTCATGGGGGTTCCACCGCGACACCCGTACGCCGGTGAGTTGGTATTCACCGCGTTTTCCGGCTCGCACCAGGATGCCATCAAGAAGGGGATGGATCAGCAAGATCCGTCACCGGACGCGACGTGGGCGGTACCCTATCTCCCACTCGATCCGCAGGATATCGGCCGAACCTATGAGGCGATCATTCGCATCAACAGTCAGTCCGGCAAGGGTGGCGTGGCCTATCTCCTGGGTACCGATTGGGGTTTCCAGCTACCCAAGGAGATGCAGCGCGAATTGGGCAAGATTGTCAATGATCTGGCAGATGAGCGCGGCATCGAGATCGCGAGTGAAGAAGTATTCCAGGTTTTCCAAAGCGAGTATCTGGATCGCACCGTCCCGCTGAATATCAGCCACTTCCGTGTCCACACCGCCGAGTTTGATACCGAGGCATCCTCTGTCGACTGCACGGCGACACTATCGGTTGACGGTCGGCCGGTCGAGCTTGCCGGGCGGGGCAATGGGCCGATTGCCGCCCTGGTGGACGCGTTGAACCGCTTCGGAATCGAATTTGATGTCTCTTCGTACGCCGAACATTCATTGGGTGGAGGAGCCGGCGCACGCGCCGTGGCCTACGTGGCGCTTGCCCTGCCCGACGATCGGATTTCGTTCGGTGCGGCAGTTGACACCAACATCGAACAGGCATCGATCTCCGCCGTGATCAGCGGCTTGAACCGGGCAATTGAACGCGGCCAGGTGTCTCTCCCCCAGGATGTGGCGCTGAGCGGCACGGACCGGGCGTAGGCATTAACCGGAATGTCTGAGTCGTCCCGGAGGCGACGGGGCGGACCGGGATACCGGTCGTTCATTACGCGCTCACTCCAGCCAGAGACACGTAGGCATCGCCCGGTGTGGCGATGCGCCTGGCCTCCTGGGGCCCGACTAGCGGCACAGCGCGGGGGCCGTTCCCTTCGATCGGTTTGACCCACCCATGGTAGGGGCCTCGGCGACGGAGCGCCGAGCTACGAGAGCCGGGGGGCCGGCAGGAACTACACCTCCGCGGTTGCCTGAGGCGCGTCTACGGGCGCGGGTCGATTCTCGACTTCCAGGCCGGACGGCTTGAGACTCGCCGGCAGAGCATCCGATGCTTTGTCGAGCACCGTCTGGGCGATCTCGGGCCGCTGCAGGGCGGCTATGGTCACTCCAGCGGTCCAGATTCCGGCCAGCGCGACCAGCCAGCGCGGCAGTTTGATTCCGAAGGCGGAGTCGAGAGAATATCGGCCTGGTCCCGCGGCAGCAATCACGGTGACCGCGGCCAGATTCGTGAGCGGGAGTTCCGCGCCACCACTTGCGGTCCAAATGGGTTTGCCCCAGTGAGCCCGACGGATGGCAACCGTCATGGCAGCTGCCACGTTCATGGGACCAAGCGGGTTCAAGAAACCGAGAGCGGTAAAAATACCGCCCACGAACTCGCCCAGAGCGGCCACGGTACCCCAGACGCGCCCGGGTTTCAGGCCAAGCACTTCCATGAAGCCGTGCGTCCCTTTCAACCCCGGTCCTTCGAACCAGCCGAACAACTTCTGCGACCCGTGTCCGGCCAGAAGCGTACCGACCACCAAGCGTATAAAGAGCAGTGCCAGATTTTTCATCTCCATCTCCCTGTTGATTCCGTGCGGTATCCGCCGTTTCTCCTGGATGCTGCAAGGCCCATGCCACGCCGCCGGCGGAATGCATGAGAACCACATGTTTCGCCTCATTCAAGGTGATCCCTATGATGAGAAGAGGGGATCGCGCGCGCGGATGCAATGCGGCTACATCGGCACCGCGGCGATGGAGAGAAGGGTATCGTGCTTGCAACGAGAATCAACGCACTCGACCCGGCCGTGCGAAAAGCGACCCTGCGCCTCTTCACCTATGGCCTCTATGCCCTGGGAGTAACGCGTGGCGACGAAAAAAAGTCGCTCGAAAGGGAATTCGATGGAGCGATCCAGCCTCGTCATTCCACATCTCGATACGGCAGGTCAGGCACTCGACCTCGCTAATGCGTTGATGTCCATCTCCGGTATCAGTCATGTCGACGTCGATCAAGTCACCCAAACGGTCACCGTGGACTATGACCGGCATTACGTGAGTGAGGGAATTCTGAAGGAATTCGTCAAAGGTGCCGGCTATCCCTCCATAGGAGATGAAAACGCATCATGAGAGTCGCGGACAGTACCGGGAATGGCCGGCCGGCCACGGTACGCGCCACGGTCGATGCCTGGGACGGTGATCGGCAACTCTCGCGGGTCGATTCACTCGCCGCCGAGGAGCCGCTTGAGATCAGGCTCGCGGGTTGCAGCGTGGCGGTGACGATGCGCACGCCGGGGGACGATTTTGATCTCGCCGCCGGTTTTCTCCTTACCGAGGGCATCATTCGAGATTGGGCTGATATCGCCTCGATATCCCACTGCCCATCTAATGACTCCGCCGACGCAGGAAATATCGTGAACATCAACCCGAGGAATCCAGAAATTGTCGATCCGGAGCGCTGGCGCCGCAACTTCTTTGCCACCTCGAGCTGCGGCATATGCGGGAAAGCGAGCATCGCGGCCATCAAGCAGGAGGCGGCGCCGATCGACTCACACAGCACGGTGGAGAGTCGGACCCTGTATGCGCTTGATTCAAAGCTCCGGCAGGCCCAGGATGTGTTCGCGCAGACCGGCGGCCTGCACGCCGCAGGATTATTCGACTCCCAGGGCACTCTTCTGGCGGTCCGAGAAGATGTGGGGCGTCACAATGCGGTGGACAAAGTGATCGGGCAGGCCGTGCGGAGCCGGAAGATTCCCCTGCACGATCACATGCTCGTCGTCAGTAGCCGCGGCTCGTTCGAAATCGTGCAGAAGGCGCTCATGGCAGGGATCCCGATGGTCGCGGCGGTCTCGGCTCCGTCCAGCCTGGCGGTGGAATTGGCGCGATCGACGGGCATGACGTTGCTGGGCTTTCTACGATCGAATGGCGATGGAAGCGGCCGGTTCAACGTCTACGCCGGGGCCGAACGAATCACACGAAATGCAGGAGAACAGATTCGATGACCCAGACGCAGTTCATCGGTACCTGGCGGCTCGTTTCTTGCCGGTGGGTCGACGATGACGGTCGAGTGACCTATCCCTACGGACGCTCTCCGGTGGGGTACCTGATTTACACGGACACTGGACACATGGCAGTGAATTTCATGAGCGCTCATCGACGTCGCTTTGCCTCGGAGAATCTGCGCGAGGGGACGCCGGAGGAAGAGCGGGCGGCCAAGAAGTCGTATCAGGCGTACAGCGGCCGGTACGAGGTGCGGGACGATAAGATCATCCACCATGTGGAGGTTTCCCTTTTCCCGAATTGGGTGGGCGGAGAGCAAGAACGTTTCTATGAATTCGAGGGGAACCGACTCTGTCTCAGTACCGAGCCACTCCCCCACGGTAAGACGCATCAGATCGCGCACCTGGAGTGGGAGCGGGTCTCTCCGTCATCGGAGACCGCAGAGTAACGTCGCGGGAAGGGGAAGCCGGTGGCCAAAAGACGCCGCACCGTAGCGAACATTCTGAAGACGCATATCGGTATCGTGCCGGATCGGCCGGAAAGCCCGAAGTACACCGAGATCCATTCACGCCTGCAAGGGGCGGAGGTGGGTGTCAGCGTGTGTCCCTACTGCGCGGTGGGGTGCTCGCAGTTGGTGTATCACCGTGACGGGAAACTGCTGTCGATCGAGGGCAATTACGAGAGTTTTATCAACGGCGGCACACTGTGTCCGAAGGGATCGGCCACCTACGGTCTGGTCGTAAATCCTAGACGCGTGACGACCGTGAAGTATCGGGCGCCGGGCAGCGACCACTGGGAAGAGAAGCCGGTCGACTGGGCAATGGAGCGCATCGCCCACCTGGTGAAGGAGACACGCGACGAGACCTACATTCACCAGACGCCCGATGGCAAGACCGTCAACCGCACGACCGGCATCGCGCATCTGGGCGGAGCGACGCTGGATAACGAAGAGAACTACCTGATCAAGAAGCTGTTTGGAGCGGGCCTGGGGATGGTGTACATCGAAAACCAGGCCCGGATATGACACAGCGCCACAGTGCCCGGTCTGGGCGCTAGACTCGGTCGCGGCGGCGCCACCACCTCTGAAAACGACCTCGAGAACGCCGACTGCATCATCATCATGGGCTCCAACATGGCGGAGAACCATCCGGTCGCATTTCGCTATGTCATGAAGGCGCGCGAGAAGGGTGGGAAGCTGATCCACATCGATCCGCGCTTCGCGCGGACCTCCGCGCTGGCCGATCAATTTGTGCGCATTCGACCGGGGACCGATATCGCCTTCCTGGGCGGTTTGATCAATTACGTGATCGAACATGAAACGTACTTCAAGGAGTACGTGGCCGCCTATACCAACGCCGCCACCCTGATCAACCCCGATTTTGTGGACACCGAAGAACTCGACGGACTGTTCTCCGGCTTCGAAAAGGATGCCCATCGCTACGATCACCGTACCTGGCAATATCAGGGGCAGGACCAGCCACCGTCGCCCAACAACCATCAACAGTTCAGCAGCATGTCGTATTCACAACGCGTGGGGAACATGGGCGAGACCTGGCCACCTCCCTCGGACCCCACCATGCAGGATCCGAACTGCGTCTTCCAGATCGTGAAGCGACACTTCTCCCGCTATACGCCGGAACTGGTCGAGGAAGTGTGCGGGGTGCCGCGAGGAGCGTTTCTGCAGGTGGCAGAGGCCATCTCTCAGAACTCCGGTCGCGATCGCACCACTGCCTTCTGCTACGCGGTGGGGTGGACCCAGCACTCAAAGGGTCCGCAGATCATCGGGGCCTGTGCCCTGCTGCAGTTGCTGATGGGGAATATCGGGCGTCCCGGTGGGGGCATCATGGCACTGCGCGGCCATGCCAGTATTCAGGGTTCGACCGACATTCCGACGCTGTACGACCTTCTTCCCGGCTACCTCGCCATGCCGAATACGTTCGACGATCATGCCACCTTGCAGGGATATCTAAAGGAGGAAACACCCAAAACCGGGTACTGGCACAACCTGCCGAAGTACATGATCTCTCTGCTCAAGGCGTACTACGGAGAGCAGGCGAAGGCCGAGAACGATTTTTGCTACGACCTCCTCCCCAAGATCAGCTCGGATTACTCGATGTTCCCCATGTTCATGTCAGCCAAAGACGGCTACCTCAAAGGCATGTTCGTGATGGGGCAGAATCCGGCCGTGGGTGGCATGAACGCGGGCTACATGCGTGAGGGGCTCGCCAATCTCGACTGGCTGGTGGTGCGCGATCTGTTCGAGATCGAATCTGCCACCTTCTGGCGCGACTCTCCGGAGGTCAAGAGCGGGAAACTCGATACCGCGTCCATCAAAACCGAGGTGTTCCTCATGCCGGCCGCAATCGTGACGGAGAAAGACGGCACATTTACCAATACGGGACGCGTGATCCAGTGGCACGATCGGACCATCCCGCCGCCGGGAGATGCCACCACCGAGCCCTGGTTTTTGGTTCATCTCGGTCATCGCCTGCGCGAGCTCTACGCCGAGGAGGACACGCCTCAGGCCCGCCAACTCCGGGCCCTGGATTGGGGTTATCCGGTCGAAGGCCCCAACGACGAGCCAGTGGTCGAGGCGATCTTGAAAGAGATCAACGGATATACGGTGGCGGACCGCAAGCAACTCCCGGGTTTCGACGCGTGCAAGGATGATGGATCGACCGCCTGCGGTTGCTGGATTTACAGCGGTGTCTATCCGGACGAGAACAAGAACCTGGCTCGAAGTCGCGTCAGTGACGATCAATACTCCCTTGGCTGGGGGTACGCGTGGCCCGCGAATCGCAGGATTCTCTACAACCGTGCGTCTGCTGATCCGGAGGGGAAGCCGTGGTCCGAACGCAAGAAGCTGGTGTGGTGGGATGAGCGCCAAGGAAAGTGGGCCGGACTCGATGTCCCTGATTTTCCGGTCTCCAAGGCACCCGACACACCGATCAAGCGCGATGGCGTGGGCATGGACGCACTTTCCGGCCGGGACCCTTTCATCATGGTCGGCGACGGCAAGGGTTGGCTCTTCGTACCCGCCGGCTTGCGAGACGGCCCCCTTCCCACGCATTACGAGCCCATGGAATCGCCAATCTCCAATCCCCTGTATGGGCAGGATAAAAACC
>DAINCT010000232.1:0-6471 GCA_036732245.1 Chloroflexota bacterium
CCGCCATTTCGAGCGCGGTCAATGCGCCCCTCGCATCGCCGTCCGCCATGCGAACCAGCCGCTCGAGCGCGTCTTCGTCGTAGCCTACCCTCAGTTGGCCGAGCCCGTCATCGGTGTCCGTCAGGGCTCGTTGCACCAGTTGCATCACGTCCCCATCCGATAGCTTCTCTAGACGAAATACGCGGCAGCGTGAAAGCAATGCGGCGTTCACGCTGAAGCTTGGATTCTCGGTCGTTGCCCCGATAAGCGTGATAGTACCCCTCTCCACATGCGGGAGCACGGCATCCTGTTGCGCCTTGTTGAACCGATGGATCTCGTCGATGAACAGCACCGTGCGTTGACCGTTGAAATCGGTCAGCTTGCGCGCTGACTCTACGACTCGACGGAGATCCGCGACGCCGGCGGATACGGCGCTCAGCGCGACAAACTGCGCGTCGGTCACGCTCGCGATTATTTCGGCCAGCGTCGTCTTCCCGCTGCCCGGCGGCCCCCACAAGATCACTGAGGTGAGGCGATCCTGCTCGATGGTACGGCGAAGGACTTTGTCGGGTGCCAGGATCTTGTCCTGGCCGACAAAGTCGTCGAAGCTGCGAGGACGCATGCGAGCCGCCAGAGGCATCAACTCTCTCTGGCGGCTCGCTGCGTCAGCTTCTTCCGAAGACTGCATGGGCGCGATATGCCTGAACTAGACCTTGCGCAGCGGTATCTTCTTCTCCAGCCCGAGTTTCACGATGTGCTCGTTCACGACGTGAGCAGGAGCGTTGCTGATGAAGACGTCCAGTACGACCACCGCCAAAGTGAAGTCCCAGAACTGCCCCACAACCGGAACGAGACTGGGAACATCGACTGGGGAAAAGATCAATCCTACGGTACCGATCGCGGCGGCTCTCTGCCAGAGCGGCACGCGCTCATCGCGCATCAGGGCGTATCCCAGTCGCAGCAACTGCGGCAAGCGCATAATCGCCTGCATTTTGTTCGGCTTGTTGATGCGGCCGCCTGACACTCGCTTCAGCGCTTGCTGGCCCAACATTCGTCCAAAAAACATGATGTCCTCCTACCGACGGGACTGCATCCCGCGCCGGTCTAGTGACGTTGAAAATCGTGTCGAACCTCACAGAGCTCGCACTCTAACATACGTGATACTGGACACAAATCGAACGGAGAGGAGACACGGGTGAACAATGCCGACGTAGCTGCGGCGCTGGCGGAAGTCGCAGAGCTTCTGGAGCTAAAGAATGAGAGCGGGTTCCGCATTCGAGCGTACGAGAATGCCGCTAAGGCACTCAGCAATCAAACCGAAGACGTGCGCTCTCTGGTTGCAACGGGGGGACTGGTCAAGATCAAGGGAATAGGTTCTGGAATCGCCGGGACGATTGAGGAATTACTCTCAACCGGGCACATTGCCTATCTCGACCAACTCCGCGGCGAGTTTCCTGAAGGAGTGCGACGGTTGATGAGCGTCCCGGGAGTCGGGCCGGCATTGGCCCGCAGGGTGTACATCGAGCTGAACGTCACAAATCTGGACGAGTTTCGAGCGGCGGCCGAAGACGGGCGACTCGCCTCTTTGCCGGGTCTGGGTGAAAAGTCGGCCCAAAACGTCTTGCGCGCGATGGAGCGGGTCAATAAACAGGAGTCGCGCGTCTCCGTCGGGAAAGCAGTGCCGTTGGTCGAGGAACTCATGGATGCCTTGAAGGATGTGCCCGGGCTCGATAATCTGGTGCCCGGGGGCAGCTTGCGTCGTTGGGCGCCGACGATCGGCGACATCGATATCATGGGCACTTCAACCGATGCCGCCGTCGCCATGGATCGCTTTGTTGCCCTGCCCCAGGTGCGCCAGGTGCTCAGCCACGGCCACACCAAGAGCACGATCATCACTGATAACGGTCTGCAGGTCGACCTCCGCATCGTGGAGGCCGAGGCGTACGGGTCCCTGGTTCAGCACTTCACCGGCAGCAAGGACCACAATATCGAGCTTCGCGAGTACGCGTTGAGTCGCGGTCAGAGCCTGAACGAGTACGGCATTCAGGACGTCAAATCGGGCGCACGTACTTCATTCCCTGATGAGACCGCGTTTTATGCCGCACTGGATCTGGATCTCATTCCGCCCGAAATCCGGGAAGGGCGCGGAGAAATTTCTGCGGCTCGTGCCCACCGGCTTCCGGAGCTGGTAACGCTCGCCGATATTCGCGGGGACCTGCATGTCCACACCGAGTGGAGCGACGGTACCCTCCCAATCGAGGACATGGTGGACGCGGCGCGACAGAGGGGCTACGAGTATGTTTGCATCACCGATCACTCGGGTGGTATCGGAGTGGCCGGCGGTCTGAGTGCCGAGCGGATTCTCCAACAGATCGAAGCCGTACGCGAGGTCGCCCGCGCCTCAAACGACATCCACGTACTGATGGGTTCGGAAGTGGACATCCGGCGCGACGGTTCCCTGGACTTTTCCGACGAGATTCTCGAGCAGCTCGATTGGGTCATCGCTTCGGTCCATTCCGGTTTCAATCAGCCCGAGGACCAGATGACTCAACGGATTATCAGCGCGATGGAAAACCGTCACGTGGATGCGATCGGTCACCCGACCGGGCGTCTGATCGGGAAGCGTGAGCCGTACGCGGTGGACATGGAAGCCATCTTCGCGGCTGCCGCCCGCACCAAGACAGCGCTCGAGATCAACTCGTTTCCCGAACGGCTCGACCTGGTAGATGTGCACGCGAGACGTGCAAAAGATCTCGGCGTGGTGTTGGTCGTGAACACCGACGCCCACGCACCGATTCATCTGGACAACATTCGGTACGGCATCGCCATGGCCCGGAGAGGTTGGGCGGAGCCGGCGAACGTCTTAAATACGTGGACCTTTGACGATCTCTGCGCCTGGATTAAGCGCGCCGCGCCATAGCTCGCAAGATCGAAAGTACTACCTTCCGACTCGCGTCATTTTCCAGCACGGTGATAACCGTGGTGAGTCCGATCTTTCGGCGCACACTTTTGCCTTTTCCGGCGATCCCGGCAGGGCCCGGTATACCGGTGTCGCCGCGATTCAGGAAGACGTACGCGGCTGCCGCCGCGCCCAGCACCGCCACCGAGGCGAGTGCTCCAATTGGGACGCTCACAGATATGTTCGAAGCTTGCTGATCGTCATCTGCCATGCCTGACTCCACTCTCCTATGTGACCGCCGCGAGGCCGCACGTCAAAGTCCTGCGCCGCGCGTCTCTCGTCTCAATCCTGTCGTCATTGTACCGTAGAGTCGTCCGTTACAATCGCTGGGGAGCGGTTTTCAATGCGAATTGCAGTCATCAGCGATATCCGGGGCAATGTAATCGCTCTGGAACGGGTGCTGAGCACGATCGACGCGGACGAGAGGCACCTGGATGGCATTGTGTGTGCGGGCGATGTTGTTGGGCTAGGTCCGAATCCGAACGACGTGATCGCGCTTTTGCGGGCGCGAAACATCGAGACCGTACTCGGGAATTATGACGATGCGGTGGCCTTCGATCGTCTCGGTTCGGGACGCGACTTTCCAGATGTCGAGTCGGAGGCGATCGACAACGCCGCGCTACGCTGGACGCGCCAGAGTCTGACGCCGGAAAACCTCGCATATCTGGGGGGGTTGCCGCGTGACATTCGCGTTTTACCCGGCGCTGGCGGCGTCGCGATCAAGCGCAACGAGCAGGACGAGCGTGCCAGTGAATATCGCCGCACCTTTTTCCTGCGAGCCATCATGGGAGGGGCCTTTCGAGCGCCGGTAAGCTCCACCAAACGTGTGCTGGTCGTGCACGGCAGCACCCGGGCACTGAACGAATTCGTGCGGGAGGACACCGCTCATTCGATCCTGGCCATCTTGGCGCGTGACGTCCAGGCCGACATTCTGATCACCGGACACGCGGCCGAGAGTTTTCGTCGGGATGCGCACGGTGTCACCTTCGTGGGCGTCGGCCCGGTCGACGGACCCGGTACCGCGCAATATGCCATAGTCAACGTCGCGTCCGAAGTGGAAGTCTCATTCGGTGAAGCGACTTTCGACCTGCCGGAGTATCTGGTCGCATTGCGCGAGAGTGGACTGCCGCAGGAACTGGCGGCGAACGCATAATTGAAGTTGGAGTGTCCGCCTGACCGGTCAAGTCACCGCGCGGCGCCCGATCGCGATCAGTACGGCAAGCTCTCGGCTCCGTAATGCTGCCGCTGCCACGACGTACACCACAATTGCGCTCAGAGTGGGCACTGCTACCTGGGAAAAGCGGACGGCGAGATTCGCCGATGTCGTGGACTGCAGAACGTGCGAGGCCAGCCCGGCCGTGAGGGCCATGGCCGAACCGGCCAGGCAGGTCCTGCCGATGCTCGGGGCAAGCTCATACCCTCGTAAGGTCCCGATCGACAGGATCAGGAGAACTAACAGGATAAGGCCGTGCAACGAGTTCTGTAACGTGTTCGCCAGCGCGAGTCCGAAAACGTGCAGTGTTGGCCTTAACACCAGTGCACTGGCGACGTAAATCCCGACCCCCACCACGCCTATCAGCATGGGGGTGCGCGTGTTCTTGCGTGCGTAGAAGGCGAAGATGAGGAGCTGGTCGATCCCGACAAACGGAATCTGCGGAGCGTAGCCGAAGAGCGCGGAAGCGGTCCGCGTGGTGTCGGCCGCAGTGAAGTGGCCGTGCTGAAACAGCAGTCGAATGATGGGCACGCCCAGGGATAAGTAGGCGATCGCGGCCGGAATAGTGAGGAAGAAAACAAGTCTCAATCCGAACGTGAGCGTCTCCTTGAAATTGTCCAGCTGAGCGGGCGACGCCGACAAGGAAAGGCTCGGCAAAATCGCAAAGCTCAGCGCGGCGACTGCGATACCAATCGGAAATTGTGTGAGAGTGGTCGCAATCGACATGCTGGTAATCGCGCCTGTCTCGAGCTGAGCCTTGAAGTTGAGGTCGATCACCTGACCGCCGACGCTAACCAGCAGGCCCAAAGCGACGGGGGCGTACAGGCGGAGAACTCCGCGGACTTCAGGAGTGAGGGCGACCCGAACCCTCAGTCGGACTCCGGCGCGCCACAATGCAGGCACTTGAACTAGGGCTTGCACGGCAGCGCCCGCGACTGCCCCGACTGCCATGCCTTCGATACCCAGCGGTCTCGCCAGAAGCACCGCGCCGGCGATGATTCCGATGTGAAAAAACGCCGTCGCGAACGCGGACACCGTAAAGCGACGAAGCGAGTACAGAGTGGCAAGGAAGACGGCTGACGTGCCAAGAAAGAATAGCGACGGCACGAGAATTCGAACGAGGGTAACGGACCGCGCCAGTTCACCCGGATGCTTATTCCCGCCGGCTTGTAGAAAGAGTGCCATGACAGGATGGGCCGCGACCAACAAAACTATGACTAGCAGCGCCAGGATGGACCACGCGAGTCCCAGCACCGCGCCCGAGAGCCGTGCAACTGCCTCTTTCCCCTCTTTTTCCAGCATCAGGCTCAGGGTAGGGATCAGGGCAGCGCTCACCGCGGCCCCGATAGTCAGGTCATAGAAAATCTGGGGAACGACTGATGCGGCTACAAAAGCGTCGGTTTGCACCGAGTGGGCGCCGAACGTATGTGACATAACCGCCTGGCGGACAAATCCCAGCAGACTGGTCGTCAGATTGCCGCACATGATGATGACGGCCGCAATGCCGATCGCTCTCGGAGCGAGCGACGGAGCGGTGGGAGCCCCGGATCCGTCGTCAGGCGCGGTCAATTCGGTGCCCGTGCCGCTGAGAGAGTGCTATCCGCCGAACGACGATCGAGAAGCATCGGCACGCATGCTTGACTCACCGCACAGTGCCGGGCGAGATCGCCTCGATGGTCTTCGTGCTCGGTCTTTGGCTCGTCGAGACCGCCATGACAGCGCCTCGCTCCACATAGACGCGTGGTACACGCGGCATGAGACCGGTGAGAATATCGTAGCTAATGGTCCCCGCCTGACCGGCCACATCCTCTGCATCCTGCTCAACCGCACCCTGGCGCCCGACGAGAACCACTGGATCGCCAGGTTGGACCACCTCGAGCTCGGTCACGTCGACGGTGATCTGGTCCATCGACACCCGACCCACGATCGATGCCGGTTGCGATCGGACGATGACTCGGCCGCGTCCATGACCGAGGGATCGGGGAAGTCCGTCACCGTACCCGATCGGGACCAACGCGATCTTCGTCGGGCGATCGGCACGAAACTGATGCCCGTAGCCCACTCCGGCACCCGCCGGAATGTCATGCACGCGGATCACTTCGGAGATGAGTTGAAGGGCCGGCACCAACGGCACCCGCCGCGACGTGGCGGCGGACGGGTAGTAACCGTAGATTGCGATGCCGGCGCGAACCATCGTAAACCGAGCGTCTGGCACGTCCAATAGGGCGGCGCTGTTCGAGGCATGAGTCAGTGCCGACGGGAAGCCAGCGGCTTCCAGCCGCGCAATCGATTCCTGATACAGGCTGATTTGACGGAAAGT
>DAINCT010000233.1:0-6451 GCA_036732245.1 Chloroflexota bacterium
CACGGCTCAGCACTTCCACGGTGGCGAGATGCCGCAGCACGCGATCGAGCGCATCGGCGTCGGCGTTCACCGCCCCGGCGAGGTCCGCGGCGGTGCGAAATCCTCGCGTGATGTGGTCAGCGATCCGCAAGGTTGCCGCCACGCGCACCGCCATGGGCGTCGCCAGGTCTGCCATCGCCCACAACCCGGCGCCGCGCTCGTCCTCGTCTGCCACAAACGTCCTCCCTCGTATCAGTGCTCAGATTCGTGCTCGAGTGGACGCGCGATGTCAGGCGTTGCGGCGGGGAGAGGATTGCCACTGCCGAAGCAGGCTGCCGAGAGCACGGCACGGCCCTTCGCAGTGAACGGCCGGCGGGTTACCACACGGCAGGCGGACGACTTCCGTCCGCTCTGATACTCCCCTCCCACCTGCGCCAACAAGCGGACAAGGAACCGAGCCACAAAGCACTCAAGGTTTACCATCAGCCCCTTAAAACTGAGTAGGCAGATGCGTCTCACAAGTCGTCGGTGCGGACTCGCACCGAGACATAGATTGTGAAACGGGTTGTGCACCGTTGCCCCTCGCCTATTGTGAGGCACGTTCGAGGCAGGTTCGGGATGTATGGCAAGGGTCGTTATCGAGACAGCTGCCAGAGTCGATCACAGCGGTAAGGAGTTGCAGTGAGCTCGCTTGCGGTTCTTGGCCGCAAACGTCCCGCGAACGATCCCCGGTTCCTGTGCTGCGTGTACACTGTACCGCGAGTGGTCGAACCCGCGCCCGTGCGCATCATCGCAGAGAGGACAGCCCCATGCTTCGCGCCTCGCTCTTCGCGCCCCTGCCGATCGCAGTCGCTCTGATACTTGCCGGCTGCGGCGGCGGAAACAAGAACAACACAGCCAACGCGCCCACCCAGGCACCCACGACGCAGGCCGCCGCCGTTGCCGCAGCCGCCGGCAGCGCGCCCGCGACTACCGTGCCGGCTGCGACAGTGGTGACAGGCACGACAGCCACCGGCGTTGCGAGCGCTACTCGGACCGGCAATGCACCGGCGGGAGCCTCTACGGTGGCTGCAACCACGACGGATCCGTGTGCATCGGTCGTGCCAAGTGGCCAGCCCGGAACGCCTGACTCCGGCCTGCAAGCGTCCCTGGCGAAGGTCGCCCTAACCGAGACTGATTTGCCGTCCGGCTACCAGGGCCTGCCCGGAATTACCAGCGCGAGCGCGGCTTCGGCCGGGATCATCTACGCCAACCAGACGGCATCGTATACAAACATCTTCACCAAACCCGGACCTACCAACGTCGCGGCCGCAGCGCCCCCGGCAAGCGATACGATCGTCGAAGGGCTGGAAGGCTTTACCACCAGCAGTGCGGCAGGGGCGGTAATCCAAGACCTGCAAAAGCAAGTGGCGCGCTCCGGTTGCGCCAGCGGCAAAGTCACGGTAGAGCCCGTCGCCGGTGCGGCCCAGATCGGCGACGAGAGCCGGACCGATAAGGAGACCATCACCGTCAACGGGCAGAATCAGACGGTGTATAGCGTCTTCTGGAGGCGAGGCAAAGTCGATGTTATCCTCGCACAGTTTGGCACGACCGACGTCACGAGTCCGAACGATGTATTAGCACTCGCCAAGAAGCTCGACGATCGCATGAAAGCCGGCGGTTTCTAGCGATTGTTGACGCGCACCGCGCCGAATGGGCCCCACTCGCGCGATGTAGGCTTCGACTTCGGTGCGCTGGAGCGCGTCTCGCGTCAGAATCCGCTACGCCTCTGCCGGCGAGGAAGCGGCAGCAGCTCCGCCAGACGTGTTGGCGAGGTTTCATCCGGGTCGTGGTAGCCCAGGTGCTTATCGACAATTAGAGTTGCCGGCAATTCTAGTTGACGTTAGACCGACGGCCGCCAGGCGGCCTCATGCACCGCCCCAGGTCACGACGAGGTCTGTGCCGTAGCCGGCGAGGAAGCCGAGCAGGACACCCCACATCGCAAGCTCACGCGCGGAAAAGCGTCGACCGACGTGCAACAACTCCGCGACCACGTAGAGAATGGAGCCTGCCGCGAGCGACAGGAAGAGGACGAACATTTCCGGAGAGCGCAGGCTGTAGCCGAGCACGGTGCCAAGGAACGTTGGTCCTCCGCCAATTAGCCCAGCGATTCCGAGAAACCCCCACGACGGGCGTACGTTCACCGCGACGAGTGGGGCCGCGATACCGAACCCCTCGGTCGCATTGTGCAACCCAAAGCCAATGATGAGGATGGTGGCGAGCGCGATAGCCCCGGACGCCGCTGATTGCCCGATTGCAAGCCCTTCGGAGAAGTTATGCAGGCCGATGCCGGCGGCAATCATCAGGGCCAGTTGCGTGGGCGCGACGTCGCTGCCGCGTGCCCGTTGTGCACTGCGGCGGATGACGATGCGCTCGAAGTACACGAGGCCCAGCAAGCCAATCCCGAAACCGGTAGCAAAAATGACGAGCAGCGCAACGAACTCACGTGCATCCCCCTGTTTCGCTGCGCTGAGGGCGGTGTCAATCGGCTCGGTAGCCTTGGTGAGTACGTCCCAAAGCAGGAACACCAGAATGCCGGTGGCGAGGGCATTCAGGAACGCCTGCAGTGCCGGCCGGGAGTGGCGAATGCGTGCGACGGGCAGGCCGATGTAAATGGTGAAACCGGCAATCGCGCCGAGCAGCACCGTGGAAGCCAGATTCATTGCGGCACCAGCAGCTGAGGTCGGGCGTTCACGCTCCATCGGCCTTGACGGTGTTCAGCCCGGCCCGGGCGCCCATCCGCTGGCCGGTCACCTGGCAGTCGTCCGGAAACGAGCGCCGCGTCCCCACGGCGCGCTCCAAATACTGACGAAGTTAGTATTACCTAACTAGTGGAGTTAGGCAAGCCTGCGTTTGGGGCAACCGGACGCTTAGTACCGCCAGCGTACGCAGCAGGTCAATCCCAGGACAAAATGAATGGCGGCCTCGACCGTCAGAAGCTTGGTCGGACTTAAACTCGTTATCTGCTCCGTTAGCCGAGGGGTAGGGATGGTCGTAATCGTATCGAGGTTGGCAACGCAGCGCCGCGGAAGGCCGTCCGCCGGGCCGAGCTCAACCTCGCTTGCAATATGCCTGATGCGGGTCGTCACCGGCGCTACTGTTGCGATTGGCGCCTCACTCCCACGGCTCCTGCGCCAAAATGGACGCCGCTTGGTCGGCCGCCTCGATCTCTTCGGGCGTTTCCGGTTGAGAGCGACATGCTTCGATGTAGCGGGCCACCGCCTGCCGCTCTGCTTGCTTTGTGAGCCAGGCATCAATCGCTTGCCTGAAAAAGGCAGAGCGCGTTTGGCCGCATTCATTGCGCTCCCGCTCTGCAGCTGCAAGCATATTGTCCGGCAGGCTGATTGTGATCTTTACGACTCTACTGACTGTCTGCTTCCTATTTTGGTAATACTTGCATCATACTCCGGTAGGTCTGGTGATGTTGACCAAACATGTTGCGGGAACGGCCGGCTGTGCCTGATCAACGGCTACTGCCCGGGTCCATCCGGCTGCGGACGCACCACGCCTCCCCGAAGTGGACAAGGTTGTGCCCGGTCGCGGTCATGCTGACGAAGAAGCCGAGCGGCTTGCCGAGCCACGCTTCCTCCAGCCAGTCCGTTCTATCTCCAAGCACGCCCTGGCTGCGCAGCCCCCGCACCCGCGATGCGTCGACCGCCACGTCGAGGTCGGCGCTGCTCAGTCCGCGAAATATCTCCCGCGTTCGTCGCCCCACCGCCACTCGATAGGCGCGCAGAGCGGTAACGTCGATCGCGCCACTGACCTCCACTACGTCCGCGTCCGACATGCCCGTGCCAACGTCGCGTCGGGATACGCCGAGTCTGTCCATCCACGCCTCATCGAGAACCTGCGACCGGCCGGCAACGAAAAGGTTTGCCGCCACATCCTCGATGCGCGCCATGTGCCAGATGAGCCATACCAGCGGGTTTGCGCCGCGAGCGGGCTGGAAACGAAGCTGCGCGTCGGTCATGCCACTGACGACGCGATCCGCCGTCGTCGGTTCTGCGGCCCCGGAAACGGCTGCTTCATGCCCCCAAGCGTGCAGGCTGAGGATCATGTCGAGTTGGTTCACACTTCTTGCCCCTTCAATCCCGTGGCCGTGGATGCAAACGGGGGCTGGAACATTGAGGCTTCGTGAATCAGGCAGAACGATTCCGCCACTATGCTACCTGCACGGCACCGCGACGCGCCTGCGCATTGAGGTGTGTAGCATGTATGCTACACATGAGGTATGGCACGAGGATTTCTGATGGAAGAGCAACCCAGTCGTTTCGATCAGATACGCGAGCGCAGGCTGCAGAGCCCGGAGTTTCGGGCGCGCTATCGGCGGACAAAGGGATCGATCGCGCGGGTTCAGAAATTACTGCAGATGATCGAGGCCCGCCGCCAGGAGACTGGGCTCATGAAAGTAGAGGTTGCAGAGCGCGCCGGCATCAACCCGGCCGCTCTACGCCGGCTGTTGACGTCCGGAACGAGCAACCCGACCTTGAAAACCGTCCTCGATGTCATGGATGCCCTTGGTCTTGAAATGCGCGTCGAGCTCACTCCTGAACACCAGTTGATGGCGGAAAGCGGTGTTCAGTGCCGCTGACTATGCGGGCGTCCGCGAGCTTGGGACCGAATATCGCCGGCATTCGCCGCGCAACCTGGTGTAGTGCCTACGCGGTCGGTTGCGGCGACACCATTGCATCACCGGCCGTATATACTGCTCACCAACATGTCTGACATGGGAGGACGCCGTGAGGGTGGTCGTCGATCCGGACCGGTGTGAAGGCAACGCCCGCTGCCTGGAAGCGGCGCCCGACGTATTTGAGCTCGGAGACGACGACCAGGCGCGCGTGATCGTGGAACGTCCTCCGGAGGAGTGGCGTACAGCGGTCGAGCGGGCCGTGAGGGTATGCCCCCGCCAGGCGATCTCCATCGTAGAAGACAACTAGTCAGCCGCCACAGCACGCGGCACGGAGGCCCTCGATGACCCTAGCCACGAAACTGGGCGTGGACAACGTCAACATCATCGACCCCGAACAGTATGTTCAGGGATTGCCACACGAAAAGTGGACGTTGCTGCGCGCGAAGGCCCCCGTCTACTGGCACGAACCCTGGGGACCGTTCCCCGGCTTCTGGGCGATCACGCGCTACAACGACATCATCCGCGTGTCGCGTGACCCGAACACGTTCATCTCCGGCCTCGGCATCACCGCGGGAGACAACGTCGACCAGCCGGACCCCGAGGCCGGACACGGCACGATGATGATCACCACCGACCCGCCGCGGCACGTCCGTCTACGCCGGCTGGTGAATAAGGGCTTCACGCCGCGAAGGGTCGCTACGCTCGAACCGCACGTGCGGCACATCGTGACGCGCATCATCGACGATATTGCCGGCCGTGGCGGGTGCGATTTTGTGACGGACGTCGCGGCCCTGCTACCGCTCGCCGTGATCTGCGACATGATGGGCGTTCCGCAGCCGGACTGGCCGCTGATGTTCGATCTGACCAACCGGGTACTCGGAGCGGACGACCCCGAGTACCAAACTCCCGGCTCAAACGCGTTCGAGACTTCATATGGGGCGCGCATGGAGATGTTCGGCTACTTCGCGGCCATGGTCGCGCAACGTCGAGGAAAGCCAAAGCAAGACCTGCTCAGCGTGCTGGTCGATGCAGACATCGAAGGCGACGTGTTGACGGACGAGGAACTCCTCTTCTTCTGCTTCCTGCTGATCGTGGCGGGCAACGAGACGACGCGTAACGCGACTTCTGGCGGCATGCTGGCGCTGGCGCAGCACCCCGAGCAGCGGCAGAAGTTGCTCGCCGATCCGGCATTACTCCCCGGAGCGATCGAGGAGATCCTGCGCTGGACCTCTCCAGTGCTGCATATGGCGCGGGTTGCCACGACGGACGCAGAACTTGGAGGGCAACTGATCCGCAAGGGCCAGAAGCTCATCATGTGGTATCCGTCGGCCAACCGCGACGAGTCGGTGTTCCCAGAGCCATTCCGCTTCAACATCGAGCGCAGCCCGAACGAGCACCTCGCTTTCGGCATCGGCGAGCATTTCTGCCTGGGCGCCAGCCTCGCCCGGCTCGAACTGCGGGTGATGTTCGAAGAGTTGACGCGGCGGTTGCCCGACATCGAGTTGGCAGGCGAGGTCGAGCGGCTGCGTTCGAATTTCATCGGCGGCATAAAGCACATGCCGGTGCGGTTCACGGCCCGCTGACCCCTATCCCTGACCCTCCCCCCGAGGCAGGGGAAGGGCAATCCAGGGTTGCCATCTCGGGTAGCCCCGGTAGCACAAATGCTATCGCCACTTCGAGGGAGTGACTGATCCTGATTCGGCCACCAATCCCACCGTCATAGCTCCCCTCCTTCCCTGTTTCGGGGAAGGAGGGGTCGGGGGTGGAAGGGGTAACCCGCAGCGCCTTGACGCCTTCAGCAAC
>DAINCT010000234.1:0-6402 GCA_036732245.1 Chloroflexota bacterium
CTCACAGGAGCCGACGCAGCATTCGTCACGGTAAGCGCATCGTCGGCGGTCCTGCTGATGCTTACAGCGCTGGCGAAGAGACGCGAAGTAATTGTGTCGCGAGGACAGTCGGTTGAAATCGGGGGCGGCTTTCGTGTGCCTGTTGTTCTCAAGCAAAGCGGCGCGAAGTTAATCGAGGTCGGGACAACCAATCGCACCCGGCTGGAAGATTACGCGGAGGCGATTACCAGCCGGACAGCCGCGATTTTGAACGTGCACGCCAGCAACTTTCGCATAGTCGGGTTTACTGAGTCAGTGGAACTGTCCGAACTTTCCGAACTGGCCCGTGCACGCGGTATACCGCTTGTCGACGACAACGGCAGTGGCGCATTGCTCGGCACGGAGCGCTTCGGATTAGCTCACGAACCAATGGTGCAGGAGTCCCTCGCGGCCGGGGTGGATCTGGTTGCTTTCTCGGGAGACAAACTGGTGGGGGGGCCACAGGCCGGGCTTATTTTGGGCCGTGCCGCTTTGGTGAACCGCCTTCGATCGCATCCGTTGGCCAGAGCCGTGCGGCCCGATAAAGTGACACTTGCAGCACTCTCGGCCACAGTGCATGCCTACCTCGCCGGAAACGCCGAGGAAACCGTGCCGGTATGGCGTATGATTTCCCAATCTAGTCAGCAGATCGAGGTCCGTGCTCGCCGCTTGCAATCGCAGGCACAGGCGAAAGGCTTGCAATTGCAATTGGCGCCTGGAGAATCTACCGTGGGCGGCGGCTCACTTCCCGGCGAAATGCTACCCACCACTCTCCTCATACTTCCACCTTCGATCCAAAGTGAAAGCCTGCGCGGTCTGGAGGTGCCGATCGTAGGTCGCATCCATGCGGGAAGAACAGTAGTCGATTTGCGCACCGTATCGGAGGAGGAGGAGTCTCTTTTGCTGGCCGGTCTACTGGCAGCGCAGCGCGTCACGCGCCAGAGCCCGGGTTGACGAACTCCAGAGTCGGAGCAGAACGTTCCGGCGACACGCATCACCACGTTCAACCCGGGAAAGCGAAGAGCGGACTCTGGCGGGAGATCGCTCAGACGGCAATCCTGGCCAGTTTGATGTTTCTACTTGCCCGCGTCGCTGTTCAGAACTTTCGAGTGGAAGGCGATTCGATGCAGCACACTCTACATAATGCCGAGTACGTGCTGGTCGACAAGGCAGAGTACAGGTTTCATTCGCCGCAGCGCGGTGACGTAGTGGTTTTCCACGCCGTGCCGGCCGACAACCCGGGTCGAGACTTCATAAAACGGATCATTGCACAACCGGGGGATACTGTCGAGATGCGAGGCGGGCGAGTCTACGTCAATCGTCATCAGCTTCACGAGGCCTATATTTCGTCTCGCTCGGTCACCTTCTTCGCGATGCGTCGCGTGCCCAAAAACAGTTACTTTGTTCTGGGTGACAACCGATACAACAGCTTCGATTCGAGTCGGTGGCCGAGGACGCCGTGGCTTGATCGAAAGTACATCATTGGACGCGCGTTGCTATCGTACTGGCCGGTGAATGAAGTAACGAGCCTCACCGTACGCATTTTCTAACCGGAGACGGGTCACATCGAGCGGGCGCACCGCGAAGAGCTCGCGGGAGCCCACACAGGAGGTTTGCATGTCGACGCTTTCACAGCTTGATCCCGAGGCATTCGCCATCGTGGAAGGCGAACAGAGACGTCAGTCGGGCGACATCGTGCTCATAGCATCGGAGAACCATTGCAGTGCAGCAGTATTGGAAGCGACTGGGTCGGTCCTCACTGATAAGTACGCTGAAGGGTATCCGCACAAGCGGTACTACGGTGGGTGTGAGTTCGTCGATGAAGCTGAGGAGCTTGCAATCGCGCGCGTCAAGCAGCTCTTTGGCGCTGAGCATGCCAACGTTCAACCCCACGCCGGCGCAATGGCCAATATGGCTGCTTACGCCGCCCTACTGACACCCGGTGATCGGGTACTCGCGATGAATCTAAATCACGGCGGGCATCTCACCCATGGAGGCGGTTTCAATTTTTCTGGGAAGCTGTATGAGTTTGCCTGGTACGGAGTCGACGAGGCCACAGGTTGCATCGACTATGAGTCGCTGCAACGACAAGCGCTAGATTTCCGCCCAAAGGTGTTGGTTGCCGGTGCAAGCGCTTATCCTCGTTTCTTCGATTTTCCACGGCTTCGGGCCATCGCGGATTCTGTCGGGGCGTTCTTTATGTTCGACATGGCACACGTGGCGGGTTTAATCGCGGGCGGCGTCCATCCCAGCCCGGTGCCATACGCGGATATCGTGACTTCGACCACGCACAAGACGTTACGGGGACCACGCGGTGGCCTTATTCTTTCTCGGGGCGACCTGGCAAGAGCCATCAACTCTGCCGTTTTTCCCTACATGCAAGGCGGACCTTTCATGCACCAGGTGCTGGCAAAAGCAGTCGCGTTTGGAGAGGCGCTGCAGCCGGCGTTTCGTCGGTACTCGCAACAAATCGTAACCAACGCTGCTTCGCTGGCACGGAGTCTCGAGGATCACGGCTACACTCTGTTGTCCGGCGGCACAGACAACCACCTAATGGTGATGGACTTGCGGGCCCAAGACATTACTGGGCGCCAAGCACAAGAGGCGCTGGAGTCAATTGGACTGGTGGCGAACAAGAACCTGGTACCGTTCGATACGAGAAGCCCGACTCAAACGAGCGGGCTGCGTCTGGGAACACCTGCTGCAACCACGCGGGGAATGCATGAGGACGAGATGCTGCGGATAGCAGGATGGATTGGCGAGCGACTCTCTTCGCCCTCCGACCAGTCACTACGTGCAAGGTTGCGCTCGGAGGTGACCGCGCTCACCTCACAATTCCCGCTTCACAATGTTGAACAGGTGGCACGCGCATAGCGCGTGCGAGAGCAGCCGGTGGGCGCCAATCCATTTGCGGGCCTAAGGTATGAATAGATACGCTGATACGTGTCTGCGGTGCGGGATAGTCTAACGGTAGGACGCTTGATTCTGGATCAAGAAGTTGGGGTTCGAATCCCTGTCCCGCAGCCAAATCGGTCGGGAACTCACGACGGGTGGCGTCCCTAATTTATGGGCCGATATGCCCCTCTCGAGCGTGCCCTAAGCGCCTTGTTCGTTGCCGCGCCGACATGTATAGTGTGTGCAATTGGTGCGGTGCTGACTGTTGATGTAGAAAGCGCCGTGTAACCGTCCTTGCGACTCGGGAGGGTCCACGCTTACATGGTATTGGTAGCCGAAAAAACTAGATTCGCCCCTCAGCCGCCGACCACTCTCGACGAGATCGGTATTGGACCGTCGATGATCGACGACTTATTGCTGAAGCGACTTTTTAACGGAGGGCCGCAGACGGCCGGTTCGATCGCAGACCGCTTGGCTCTCCCCTTCTTAGTGGTTCTGAGCAATTTGAACGAACTCCGCCGATTGCACCACACCCACATCCTGGGTTCGGATGGATACGGCGAGCGCAACTACATGTACGTGTTAACCGAAGAAGGCGAATCGCGTGCTCGCACGGCTTTTGAGCGCAATTTGTACGACGGACCAGCTCCGGTGCCGCTCACGGTATATAACGCGTCTGTCGTTGCGCAGAGCGTTCGCGACGTGCCCATAACGAAGACCGCAATCGAGAATGCGTTCCGGGATTTAGTGCTTCATCCCGACATTGTCAACGAGATCGGTCCCGCGGTGAACGCCGGCCAATCGTTGTTCTTTTATGGCGCGGCCGGCAACGGCAAGACCGCACTGGCGACCCGTATAACACTGGCGATGGGCGACGAGGTGTATGTCCCATATGCGGTAGATGTGGACGGCAGCATCATTGAGTTTTTCGATCCCGTATGCCACCTGCCGTCTCAAACCCAGGACGATACGCTTGACCCACGTTGGGTGCGAATTAGGCGTCCGACTGTGGTCACCGGCGGCGAGCTTAAACTCGATAGTCTCGACCTGCAGTACAGCAACCTTCGAAAGACCTATGAAGCGCCGTTCCAGATGAAGGCCAATACGGGCATGTTTCTGATCGACGACTTCGGACGTCAGCAGATGTCGACTGCAGACTTGCTCAATCGATGGATCGTGCCGCTCGAACTTCGGGTCGATTACCTGAAATTGCAAACCGGGCGGAAACTCGAGGTGCCGTTCGACGAACTTCTGGTCTTCTCGACCAACCTCGACCCAAGTCAGTTGGTGGACGAGGCGTTTCTGCGCCGTATCAAATATAAGGTCAAGGCTCGCGATCCTAGTCGGGAGATGTTTCGACAGATCTTTCAAGGGGCGTGTACAACATATAGCGTACCCTTTGACGACGAGGGATTTGACTATCTGGTCCAGGAACATTACGTGAAGACCGGTCGACCGTTCCGCGGCGTTCATCCACGAGATCTGCTTGACCAACTCGTGTCGCTGGCGAAGTACATCGAAGAGCCTCCTCGTATGTCGCGCAAACTCCTCGATTCGGTAGTGAACACTTACTTTATCGCTCCGTCGTAGCCGTTCATTCGTCAACGGCAAGAGAGCCGGCATAGTGCCGGCTCTCCTACTTTTTCGACGACTCAATTAGCGTTGATCTGCGATGGACTTCTCGACCTCAAGCAGCATGGCATACTCTCGAGCCCGCGCGCGTAGATGTGGCAAGCTGTGCCGCTCGCAGTAAAAGGCGCCTTCCCAGGATTCAAATACATCCTGCTCGTGGATATTGCCTTTACACACGATGCATCGGGCGATCATGGGACTCACCGAATCGACGTTGTCCATGCTTCTCCTCCGCTATTTATCCCGATTGTAGCAACCAGAGCCGGCCATATAGCCCCACTACAATGCAAGAGTTGACGGGCGTTTACAAGCGCGTCTGGTATACCTCGCGAGAACAAGGAGGGCGGTAGGTGGAAGTGAGACTGATGTCGGTCCAGCACGCACTCGAGCCCGAGGCGATCGGGTCGCGGGTGCGAATCCAGGGCTGGATTCGCACCAAACGGACATCTAAAGCCGGCATTACCTTCGTAGAAGTTAATGATGGTTCGAGCTTGCAGAACTTGCAAGCAGTAGTGCCCGAAACGATACCCAATTACGAGATGGTTATCTCCGCTGCGTCAACCGGCGCGAGCGTGATTCTGGAAGGCGAAGTCGTCGCATCGCCTGCTTCGGAGCAGGCGACCGAGTTGCGCGTTCAATGTCTCGAAGTGGTGGGAGGGGCCATCGATTATCCTTTGGCCAAAAAAAGGCACTCGTTCGAGTACCTGCGAACCATGGCTCATCTCCGTCCACGCACCAATACATTCGGGGCGATGGCACGAGTTAGAAACGAAGTGAGCCGTGCGATTCACGCTTACTTTCAAGAAAACGGATACCTCTACGTTCAGACTCCTATCATCACCGGCAGCGACGCGGAAGGCGCAGGGCAAATGTTTCAGGTTACCTCGCTTGACCTGGAGCGGCTCCCCTTGAAAGACGGTCGAATCGACTTCGGTGAGGATCTGTTTGGTCGGCCCACACATCTCACCGTGAGCGGCCAACTGGAAGCTGAAATCATGGCTGCGGCCCTGACGAAGGTCTACACCTTCGGGCCGACATTCCGAGCCGAGAATTCCAATACGGCCCGGCATCTCGCGGAATTCTGGATGGTTGAGCCCGAGATCAGTTTTTGCGATCTCACCATGCTGGCCAACGTGGCCGAAGCTTTTCTCAAATCAATCTGTGCCGCGGTGTTGCAAAACTGTCCGGCCGACATGCAGTTCTTCAACGACCGCATCGACTCCACGGTTCTCAGCACCTTGCATCAGATCGTGGAAAGCGAGTTCGTACGTCTCCCCTACACCGAAGCGGTTGAACTTTTGCGTGCGTCCGGGCGACAATTTGAGTTCCCGGTTGCCTGGGGTTCGGATCTGCAGGCCGAGCACGAGCGGTACTTGACGGAGGAACACTTCAAGCGTCCTGTGATCCTGACAGACTACCCGGCATCAATCAAGGCCTTCTACATGCGTCTGAGCGACGACGGGAAAACGGTGGCGGCACTGGATGTGCTGGTACCGCGCATCGGCGAAATCATCGGCGGGAGTCAACGCGAGGAGCGACTCGATGTACTTGAGGCGCGTCTTATGAGCCATGGATTTGACCCCGAAGCATACTGGTGGTATCTCGACCTTCGTCGTTATGGGACAGTGCCGCACGCGGGCTTCGGTCTCGGTTTGGAGCGAGTCGTTCAGTTCATTACGGGAATGCAGAACATCCGAGACGTCATCCCGTTCCCCCGGACACCGAGAAATGTGGAGTTTTGAGTTCGATTCCAGCGCGACGTGAGCTATGACCGGTCCATTGACGCCTTACGACGACTCGATCCGGTTGCGACTTGAGGCAATCGAAGCGGAGACCCTCGCGCCGTACGCGTCACGC